>CAUVKE010000153.1:0-4178 GCA_963552415.1 uncultured Treponema sp. | reverse complement strand
CAATAAGCCCGACACATTCATCCCCTATTATAACCAACAACGGAGAAGCGCCTTTTTCGGCAGCTTCCGCAAGCCGCGTATGGATCGCTTCCGATATGGGAATAGCCAATTCCTTGCAGAGTTTCGTATTTCCGGCGCCGATTCTTACATTTTCGATTAACGAGATTACGTTAAGCTCATCGACTGTAGCCGTTCCGCAGATTCCCTTTCCATGTATCGCCATAAAATCACTCACTTTAAACGGCGATAGTTTTTTTTCTTCTGCAGCCATGATAATTGCATGGGCGAGCGGATGTTCGGATAAATGTTCAAGACTGTAGGCAATCCACAAAATATCATTGTCGGTGTACTGATCGGAAAACACTTCAATGTGCTGCAATGTCGGCTTTCCTTCCGTAATGGTTCCCGTCTTATCGAGCAGAACAGCGGTAACGCGATGAGCGAGCTCTAGCCCTTCTGCAGAACGAATAAGGATGCCGAGTTGAGCGCCTTTACCGGTACCGGCCATAATCGCAGTCGGCGTTGCAAGTCCGAGCGCACAGGGACAGGAGATAACCAGCACGGAAATAGCGGCCGAAAGCGCAAACTCAAAAGAAGCGCCTGCGATAAGCCAGCCGATAAAGGCGGTAAGTGAAATCAGCATGACAATCGGTACGAAGTAACCGCTGATAACATCAGCCAGCTTCGCCACCGGAGCCTTTGATGAGGACGCTTCTTCGACGAGCGCGATAATCCGTGCTAAAGTTGTGTCATTACCTACTTTATCAGCACGGAAGATAAAGCTGCCCGATATATTATGCGAGGCGCTAATCACCGAATCCCCAACCGTTTTTTCAACCGGCATACTCTCTCCGGTAACGGCCGATTCGTCAAGTGATGAACTTCCATCTATTATGGTACCGTCTACGGGCAGCGTTTGTCCCGGACGGATGACGATTGCATCGCCAACCGCAATATTTTCTACCGGAATTTCAATCTCCATGCCGTTCCGTAATACTTGCGCCGTCCGAGGGCGCAGCTTGATCAATTTTTCCAGCGCTTCGGAGGTTTTCTTTTTTGCCCGAGCCTCTAAAAACTTCCCCAAAGAAATCAGCGTTAAAATCATCGCCGAGGATTCAAAATAGAGATCCTTCATATAGAGCCGCACGGCATCTAGCTGAGCATGCCCTAAGCCGTATCCGATCCGGTATAGCGCAACAACCCCATAGATGACCGCGGCGCCCGAACCGACAGCGATAAGGCTGTTCATATTAGGTGCACAGTGGAATAGACTCGTAAGCCCGTTAGTAAAAAAGCGGCGGTTTAACACCAGAACCGGCAGCGTGAGCAAAAATTGCGTAAAAACAAAGATAAGGGCATTCTCGGCTCCGGCAAAAAAAGAAGGAATCGGCAGCCTGAGCATCCGTCCCATCGACACATACATCAATGGAATCAAAAAGAAAAGGGAGAAGATGAATTGTTTTTTTTCGGCATCGGCGATTTCCACATCAGTTTGTGGAGCAGACGCCCGTGCCGTATTGTCTTCGTCAAGCGGAAATGCTCCGTAACCGATTTTTTCTATCGTTTGTATAATAGCATGCGGATTAACGGTATCGGGATTATAGTTGACAGTCATCCGCTTTGTTAAAAGATTGACCTGCACCGTCTCTACGCCGACAAGACGGCCGACAGCTTTTTCCACATTTGCGGAGCAGGCGGCACAGCTCATACCGGTAACGGTAAAATAGTGCGTTTGCATATCGTTAGTATAGTAGAATACGGTGGTAAAGGCAAGCAAAACGCCGATCTACTATCGTATTTTAAGAATAGTACCCACTTATACGAACGGGCGATTTTTGTAAAAAGATCATCATCACAAAATACGTGTACCGACGCCGTATTACAACGACGTCGGTATTCTGATTATAAGCCTCTATGACTTCCTTAGGACTTTTTACCATCCTTCATCATATCGTCTTTTTTCATGTCACCGTTTTCCGTCATACCATCATCTTTCATGTTTTTGTCGGATGACATATCGTCTTTCACCATACTGTCCTGCTGCATCTCTTTGTTATTTGCTTCCGATGTGGTTGCACAAGATACAAAACAAACCCCAAACAGTACACATAATGCCATCAAAATGCCGAGTTTTTTATGTGCCATAATAAACCTCCTCATTATCGATAATATGGCTATACCGATAATTCTTATTAAGATATTAATAACATAGCACAATTTATTTTTTTAGAAAAGTATTTTTCCGTTTTTTTCCGTTTTTTAGAGATTTCCTAATGAAATAGTTTCTATAGTAAAAACAGGTTCGTCACCTGATTCATCAATATGTAAAATATGGTATTTACCTGCCCATCCAAAGTCTTTTAAGGAGCGCTCTTTAAAGCTGCTGCCGTAATCATAGGAAGCGCCGTAATGGTAGTGTCCGGAACAATAGAGCTTAAGGTTTGTTTGCAGGAAGAGAGAAATCAGCGCTGCACGTTCCTTAGGATCAGACAGACTAAAATAAACAATTTTGTTCCCATAAAGCGGGTAATGAGTAAAAATAAATTTTGCTTTTGAGGAATGTGATACCTTTGCTTTTAGATCGTAAAATTGCGGTCTTCCTAGAGTTCCACTTGCTGTGTCTAAAAAATACCACTGCACTCGCTTTGTTTCAAAGTAATAGGCACTTTTATGGGGATGACATGTCTGTTTCCACATATTCCAACCTGAATTATAGACATCATGATTACCTAAAACATTATACACCGGCATCGGAATATTTCCATAATCAGATAAACGATTCGCTTGGGCAACACGTTCCTGAAACGCTTTTGCAGTTTCGTACTCAGCAGCAAAACCGTGATCGACCAGATCTCCGAGGATAATGCAAAACAGCAGCGGTGTCGTATGAGTCTGTTTGTATTTTTCTAACGAAGAAAAAAAAACTTTTTCCCATGCCGGTCCTATTTTTTTTCCAAAATGAGTATCGGTGAGTACTAGACAATCGTATTTTAGCGGCATATTATGATCGGTAAATGGAAATTCTTGACTATTGAGCTTTACCACTTCAGTTGAACGGGAATCAACAGGATGAGGTCTCCATAGGGCTTGATGAACACCGAACTTACAGCCGATACAATTAAAAAGCAAAACATATAAGAGAATGTACCGTTTTTGCATAGTTTATAACTCCATTCCGACAACTGATTTAAACACTACATTTCCAATATAGCCCGAAAATGTGAATAAATCTGAATAGCGCACAATTCCTTCCACGCCTACGTAGAATCCTTTGGGAAGATACCGTCCTTTTGACCGGTAGTAAAAGTCTAGGCTAAGAGACGGATTTGCAAACGCAGGATAGCGGAACAATTCATATGTACTTATCCCCCCCCCGATAAACCACTCTTGTTTGATAATACCGGTAAAATGAAGCGCCATCGTCAGTGACGGCTGACTAATTACAATAGCCCTGCTGTGCGGTACGGGAATACGTATCCATTGATGCATGTATCCCGTTTGAACAAAGAAGATAAAGGTCTTGGGTAGTGTGAAAGTATATTCAAAAGATGCCAAAAGGTCATGGACGGAGCCAGTATTGTACAGACCGCTAAAATGATAGCTTGTACCAATCCCGATTTTATGCCGAATTGTATTGAGCGGTGTATACATTACTTTGCACACAGTGTCAGTATTTGCAGAAGTAAACTGCAATCCCGTCGTAAGTTCAACAAATCGGCAAAAATAGCGGAATACTACATCAAAGTAGAAAATATTTGATTCAAGACCTTTCTTAATATTAAAAGAAGCTGCCGTACTAATATCATAAACACTGTTCCGCACTTGTTCTTTGGCATACAAAAGCGGTATCGCATGATAGTGCAAGAGAGATAGAATGACAATAACCTGAAAAAGATATTTTAAACGCCGATAACAGCGGCTTACACTCTGGTACATAGGTTTATCCGGAATAACGTGTGTTCTTGCTGTTCGGTATATTTGCTACAGCTGCAAAAAATGCTTTACTAATGACACCATTGTTACTAGATGCCGTTATAATCCGTTGCCGTCAAAGATTTCCGGTAGCACATCCGAAAAAAAATACATGACTGGCTAGTAAGTACACGACCAAAAAAATATACTTTTTTCATTTTATTTTTAATTGGTTCCTCCGGTCAACCAACAACCCCTACGCAGAG
>CAUVKE010000152.1:0-4181 GCA_963552415.1 uncultured Treponema sp. | reverse complement strand
GGTATATCATCAGTCCCGGAATAGCGGAGCTATGGCAGGCATGGAGTGCAGTCAGAAATGGTCTGTCGGAAACGCATACCGTTGAAGAGCCTCCTATCGGACGTTTCTGTATGAATACCGATCTACTGCCGTGTTGGTTATCCGATGAAAATACCGCACGGTCATGTATTACGATTATACCGGAAACCGGTCATCCCGCTTTTTATGCCGAAGCAGTCAGAATGGCAACAGGAAGATATCCGTCGGTACCTAATCGTTTCGAATATAATCCGCAAATAACCAACTGCCCCGTACTCGAATGTTCGTCAGCGCAAGATTTAAAGACGCGACTTTTATCTCTCGTCTAAAATAACGGCATCAGGGCGCCTCTAAAAACTCGGTTAGATTGCTTTGCGTCCTTCGGGATAGAGACGCCCAACCGTATTATTTTATTCTATTGCAATACCGTGGCGTTTTTTAGGGTATTGTTTCAGCATCGCAATCGAATTGCGCTTATCGCCGAATACAAAACCGCCGTTCCAGTACTCAAGAGCGGCAAACAATGCATTTCCACCGTCATTATCGTCGCTCTGGGCAGTTCTAAAGGAAACGTAGCCGCTGAGGTTTGTAAAATCCTGATTATGAAGACATTCAAGCCGTTTCCGGTTAAATTCGTTCCATTTTTCTATATCTTTGAAGCCGGAACCTTCATCTTCTACGATGAGGTGTGCGTGTTCGGGACTAAATTCGTACCACACCTTCACTTTCTTTTTAAGATCGCATTTATTTCCGTGTTTTACGGCATTTTTTATAATCTCACTGATTTGCTGCTCAAGCAGGTTAATCCCTTTAATTTCCAGTGGAGCGGATTGTACAATCAATAGGGTAAAATAGCGAATCTGCCGAAAATCTGAAGGGAATTCTTTATACAGCATACCGGTCTTATCAAACAACGGATCCTTTCCATCAACACGTAATTCTTTGATCATAGAACGTTCTCCTTTTTTATTGGCTGTCCGCTAATTTTTGCAAAGCTTCTTCCAAAGTATTGGTAATGGGAAAGAATCCCATAAGTTTTGTCAATTCAATGACTTTTTTTACCGACCCGTGGATATTGGTAATATACAATTTCAAGTTTCTCTTTTTTAAGGTTGAACAGATATAAATCAATGCGCCGATACCGGAAGAATCGATATATTCAACTTCTTCGAGATTAAGCACAATACATTGAATCTGACGTTCAAGCATCTTTGCAATCAATTCCTTCAGTTTATACGAATTGTATAAATCCATTTCTCCGCTTACATCGACAATGTACACATCTTTGTTTTTTCGGATTTTCAGTTCCATATTCTGTTCTCCTTCACGCTATTTTACCTTAATGATCATCACCGTCTGATCATCATGCGGCGATGTCTTTCCCATAAACATCTTTATTTGTTTATTGATTTTATCGGTAATGGCTTTCGCCGACAATGAAACATTCTCAGCTAAAAGTTCCGCAAGAGCTTTTAATCCAAACGGCTCGCCCCGATCATTCAACGTTTCAATAATGCCGTCGGTAAACAAAACGGCTATATCTCCCGTTTCAACCGAAATCTTTTTACATATATAGTTCGATTTAGTATCTACACCAATGGGATCGGATTTTTGTTCAAGCCGGACTAATTTCTTTGCCGAAGCTTTCCACAACAAGAGCGATTGCGTTCCAGCGTTTGCATATTCAATGCTTTTCTCCGCAGGAATATACGCCAATAACGATATGCTTGCATAGTGATCAATTGATATTTTTCCAGTAATTCCTTTATTTAAAATATCAAGAATACTTTGCGTATTTTGTGCGGTATTGGTGATAAGATAGAGCAGCGAACGAAGCATTGCCATAACGATACAGGCATGGATACTCTTGCCGGCAACATCGGCTGTAATACAGAAAAGCCGATCTTTTTGATTTTGAATAATATCATAGTAATCGCTGCAAACGCCTCGCGCCTGATTAAAAAGCACTGAAAAATTTAAATTGAATGTATCGATAATTTTTTTGGGAAGTAAAATCTTTTGAATACGGCTCGCAATATCAGTTTCGTTTTCGATGGTGTTTAATTCGTTTTCTTCCTGCAAATCATATATCAGTTTAAGCGCTGCTGTGGCGTAGCTTGTCAATATTTCACCGATTTGTACATCGGATTCGGTAAACGGTGCATGCTCGGTACTGCGCGATAAAGAAATGAGTCCTGCTACCGTACCGTGATAAATCATCGGTAACGTTAACAATGATCCCGGTACGAGAAACGGCTCTTCTCCGTTGATAACAATTCTGTCATCTTCCTGCGCATTCACAATGAGAATCGGTTTTGCCGAACGCGCCGCCTCACCGAAAAAAGAATTATTCAGCGGAAATTCCGCATATTTAAAATTACTTGCAACCTGTTCCGGCTGATGCGGTACATCATCGGGCAACTTATACGGCGGCGGATAATTGCCGCTATGCGCCTGCACACTGAGTACATCTTCAAATTCACCGATGGTAAGGATAACACCGCCGTCTGCAAAGAGCCGTTCTATCATGATTTTATTGATAAAACCGAGGATTCCTGCCGTATCGGTTTGTTGCCGTATCGCTTCTGCTGCCTTTATTAAGAACGTATTGCCGACCGGTAATAATTCTTTTGCCCTCATTGCGGTTTCATCAGGACGTTGCGCATTAGCCAATTCTTCTTGTATCAACTCCATTTGCGTTTTGAGCGCTGCATATTCCCGCCGGTACACTGCATCGTTTGAGGCAATCACTATTAATAGTATGAAACAAACAGCGCCGAGTGCTGTTGACACAAGGGGAAAAGATGTATGCCTGAATAGCAAAGCTGCCGCTATCGACAAGAGCATAATCACAACCAATACAATGTTATATAACCGAACTGATTGTGTACTTTTTCTATTTCTTATAGCTCGTATTACGAAAAACAAGCAACATATTACACTTACCGCAAGGAACACCGCTGCGGCGGAAACTATTTTCATAAGCGTAATTCTATCATCTATTGCCGGTATCGTCAATTATAAAACTTTTCCTTGTCTTCCATTATTATTCTATGGACGCGTATTGCGGAGAACTTGATGCATTTGTCTTGACTTTTTGAATATCCTGCTTGTCTATATTGTTTTTTTTGAGTATGTTATGCCGTAGGGCATCTCTAAAAACTGAGGCTTTTAGAGGTTCCCCGTATAGATAGGGAACCTCTACTACCTTCATCGAAGTTTTGAGCGGAATCCTAAAATAAAAGATGAGGCAACGGCAGTTATGAGTCAGAATGATGATAAGAATAAACAGGATCCGAACGAACAAGATCCCTTTAATTTTTTTAAGTTGAGTCCCGAACCGTCCAATAACAATAATAACAACAAGGATCGAAAGAAACCGAAACTTCCTTTCATAGCTATTATTGTCGGTGTATTTATCGCGTTGCTTATTGCAAACCAGTTTTTAATGAAGCAAGATGCGAATGTTATTCCTTTTTCGGAGTTTAAAGACCGCGTTGCATCAGGTGAAATAGTCAAAGTCATTATGGGACCGACGTATTTTATCGGACAAACAAAGACGCAGGCGAGCAGTGAGCAAACTCGCAGCAGATTGCCGTTTTTACCTGCCGATGCAGGAGATGCCTATCAAACGGTCGGTATCTATTCTGAATCTTTTCTACAGCTATTGGATGAACACAATGTCATTTATTTAGTACGCCCTAAAGAAAATAACTTTCTCGTTGACTTTTTAGTACAATGGATACTGCCGTTCGGTTTTATTTTCCTGCTGTGGCATTTTGTGATGAAGCGTTTTACATCCAATCTCGGCGGACTCGGCGGCAGTATTTTTTCCGGCGGGCAGGCTCGGTCTGCGGCTGTCGAGGAAGGAAAGGTTACCACCCGCTTTAGCGATGTCGCAGGTGTCGATGAAGCAAAAGAAGAACTGGTTGAAGTCGTAGACTTTTTAAAATACCCTCAAAAATATACTGAAATAGGCGGCAAGATTCCGCGCGGTGTCTTATTGGTCGGTCCGCCCGGTACCGGAAAGACGCTTCTTGCCCGCGCCGTTGCAGGGGAATCCGGTGTTCCATTTTTTAGAATCAGCGGCTCGGACTTTGTCGAGATGTTCGTCGGCGTCGGCGCCTCCCGTGTCCGCGATCTTTTTAAACAAGCGCGGGAAA
>CAUVKE010000151.1:0-4196 GCA_963552415.1 uncultured Treponema sp. | reverse complement strand
CGATTTGGATGAAGAAGGAAAACTCGCGTATGTGGAAGCTGCGCACGATGTCGGCAGGGCTATTAATCCGATTTCGCTGCAAGGGCAGATCGAAGGCGGCGTCGTGATGAGCCTCGGATATGCGCTAACCGAGGACTATCCGCTGCAAAAGAGTGTTCCGACTGCCAAGTTCGGTACGCTCGGCCTGTTTAAAGCCCCGCAAGTACCGCCGATAAAGGTTGATATTATCGAACAGAACGATAATGAGCTTGCATGCGGCGCGAAGGGAGTCGGCGAAATTGCCAGTATCCCGACAGCGCCTGCGGTAGCGCTTGCGTATTACAACCGCGACGGTATTTTTAGAACAAAGCTGCCACTGGAAAATACGCCGTATAGCCGAAAAAAGTAACGTGAGGGGGGATGGCCTCCGTCTCTTCTCCTTTATAAAACGTCCGGTTTCCTGTATACTGCATCCCATGCGAGTTACTACGGAAAAAATCGTATTCGGCGGGAAAGCGTTGGCGCGAATAGATGGAAAAATGGTATTTATCCCTTTTGCGCTCCCCGATGAAGAACTCGATACAACCATTACAGCAAATAAGCGCGATTACAGCGAAGCCGTTATAAAAAAAATCATCACTCCTTCTCCGCACCGAATTGAACCGGCCTGTTCCTATTTCGGGCGCTGCGGCGGATGTAATTTGCAAATGGCGGATAACTCCTATCAGCAAACACTCCGGCAGGCAATGGTTGCAGAGCTTTTCGGTAGAGCGCATATTGCGCCGGAGCGTCCGCCGGTTTTTATTGCAGGCTCTGCATGGGAATACCGAAACCGGTTTCAATTCCATACGGATAAAAACGGAACAATCGGGATGCACGGTTTTGCAAGCAACACGGTTATTCCCGTCCATGATTGCCCTATTGCCGTACCTGCGCTGCGTACCGTATTGCAGCAGGACGAATTGCAAAAGCTTTTTCCCCGCAGCAAAAAAATAGACAAAGACCGATACCATGTTTTTGCACAGAACGTTGTCTATAGTCCGATCCATCCCAACGCTTCGGCACAGGTCAAGGACATCATATTGAATTTTAGCGTCTTCGGCTTTTTTCAGTCGAATATCGCAGCGCTTGAAAAACTGATTGAACCGGTAACGAACCTGCCGCCGTGTACACGGATACTCGATTTTTATGCCGGTGTCGGTACATTTTCCGCTTTTTTAACGGAAAAAGCTGCCGAGCTTCACTTGGTGGAACACAACGAGCCGGCGCTGCGGGCGGCACAGCAGAACCTCGACCGGATTATTGCGGAAAAAAACAGCGCTTGCCGCTGCTTTTTCCATACGGTTTCCGATACCGAATGGCCGGATATCCCCGCCGCACAGCTTGTCTATGATGCCGCTATCATCGACCCGCCGCGGCAGGGCATCCACGAACGGGCGCTAACCTATCTGGGGCACGCAAAAATACCGCTCATTCATTATGTTTCCTGTAACCCTGCAACCTTTGTCCGCGATGCAAAAAAACTAACCGCATTGGGGTACCGCTTTATCGAGTACCGTTTATTCGACTTTTATCCGCAAACGCACCACGGTGAACTTTTAGGAATTTTTATACGATGAAAAAAACGAAGCGCCTTTTGAATATCTTATGTACCGTATCCGTCTCTTTTATTTTTGTGCTTGTTTCGGCAGGTTCGCTTACCGCACAGACTGCACAGGCTGAACAGACACACTGGTCGGCTGTTATGGCGGGAGAGACCCTCTGCGATCCGGTTGTACACGGGGAATATCTTTATACATTAAGCTCGGATCAGGCGCTTAACTGTATCGATTACACCGGCTCTTTTGTATGGCGGCGGAATATTGAGCGTACCGTAAAACCGTTTTTGACCGTATCACATTCGGGTATATTGATTATTGCAGATGCATCGAAAATGCTGCAAGCGGTTTCCGGTCAGGGGATTCCTCTGTGGTCGGTGCAGCTGCCGGAGCCGGCATTGTATCCTCCCTACAGTACCACTGACGGTAGAATATGCGTACTTACACGATCTAATCTTTACTGTTTTTCCGTAAAAGGGAAACTCAAGTGGCAGGTCAAATTATCCGCCCCGCCTGCACGGCAGCTATGCGAAACGGGAGCGGCGTCATTGCTGTTGACACTTACGAACAAAGACTTTTTAACCGTTTCTCTTACCGGACAATTGTTGAGTACTAAGGCTGTAAAGCAAGAGATTTCCGCCCTTTCCGCCGCTCCCGGCGGATATGTGATAAGCTCCGGCGGTATATTAACCTATTACCGCGGCGGAACAGCGAGTGCCGGAAACGAGAAACCAACCGCTGAAACTACCGACGGTTTTGCCGTTTGGCAGACACAAGAGGCTGCACCGCTGTTGATGCAGAACTCCGGCGATGAACTGGTATGCATATATGCTGACGGTACCGTTTCGGCACGGAGTATTACCTCTAATAAAATTGCTTGGACGGCAAAATTGGGTAGCCGTATCACACTTCCGTTATATTACAGCAAAACGGACGGCGAATATTACATCGCATGCAAGGGTATAGCGGCAATTATCAGCGGAACAGGAACCGTAAAGCGGGAACAAAAGATAGCCTCCTCTGCTTTTCTGCCGGTTATTATGCCGAACGGCATCCTTATTGCCGTCGATGATTGGGTTATCAACAGTTGGCGGATGGACACAAAGATTATAAAAAACAATCCGCAGCCGGAATCGCCGCCGCAATCTCAAATTTTGAATATACAAGAAAACACGCAAACGTTGCCTTTCTTTGTGCCTTACGGAGATACTGCAGCATTGTTAACCGGCATCGATGAAGCCATTACCAACGGAACAATCGGTACAAATGAAGCGTCTTACGCACTTACCTTGCAAATTATTTTGACGAATAATCAGAAGGCAGCATATTTCCCGTATGATTTTACAGTCTATGAACGGGCGCGCGCGGCGGAACTGCTCGGTCTATTGGAATCGCTGGAGTACCGAACCATTCTGCTCGACGAGGCGTCAAGAACTTACGAGCCGACTCTCGCCGCTGCAATCATCCGCGCATTGGGCTTTATTGCTGCCGACCCTGACGGAAGTTCAATCGAATCGATACAGTTGTTGCTGCAGCGCTGCGGAGTGCGAGTCTATGAACCCGTATATGCCGCCTGTGATGCTCTTACCGAAATTGCAAAATACGGCGATAAACAGACCGCCGGTTCAGCCATTAAAGCGCTGTTTGCCATCGCTGCGAGTGCATTCCCTGAAAATATTAAGCTGTATGCAAGACAAAAAATAAAAACTATAGTAGAATAGGATTGAACTTTGTTTTACCGAGGAACTCTTTTCCGGTGGGATGCGTCCTAACGGTTTGGAATTTCTTCGTATCATTCTTCAATAGAAAGGGGTTGTTCAATGAAAAGAATAGCACTTGTATGTCTCTGTACGTTTGCCTTTATGAGTATGGCTTTTTCAATAGAGGTCGATCAAGATGAACTGAAGCAGGCCGAAAATACGCCGATTGAATTTATCAACTACACGGGGCCGCATGCCGAAATCGATACGCTGCGGGCAATTGCCGAAATCGGAGAATCGCTTGCAGGAGCTGCCCAAAGAGGACGCGCCGGCGATCTTAATCGCTACGCCGTTATCCATGCGGTTGATCCTTCGGTAAAACAGGTCTTGATGCAGATATCATGATTATCGGGAGCGGCGCAAGAGTCGATCATATTAATAATGTACGGGTTATCATCGCCGCGTATTTACGAAAGGCTTACGGATACTCCGAAAAAGATGCAAGAACGATTGCTCATTTTGTAACAATTTATAACGCAGTGTACCGCGGCGATATGAATATGTTTAAAAGTAAGTATAAAGCGGTTGTCGTTAAGAACTTGACTGCCGACAAAGCGGGGCTCGCGCTGCGCTACGACGAATGGCCGGGAAAAACGCAGATTGTTATCCCGCTTTCCGATCAGAAATACAGCGGTACGTTGAGTGCGATCGATACGAAGTCGATTTCCGATAAAAACGTTGTTAATAAAATGCGCGAGCAAGATGATAAAGATATTGCCACCCGCAAAGATATGATCGATTTAAAAGAGCGCGAAAGCAGCGCTGCCCGAGACCGTGCAAATGTTGCGCGGCAGGATGCCGCGGCAGCTCGGAAGGATGCCGATACAAAACAAAATGAAGCAGCAGCCGCACAAAAAGA
>CAUVKE010000150.1:0-4226 GCA_963552415.1 uncultured Treponema sp. | reverse complement strand
TTATCGAGACAAAAGGAAGAAACAGATGAAGCATAAAAGCGGCTTTAAACCGCTTTCACGTACCAGTGCACATCGCCGCGCATTGCACCGAAATATGGTTACATCGCTATTTAAGTACGAGCGGATTACTACGACAAAACAAAAGGCGATGGAGATTCGGAGAACCGCAGAAAAGCTTATTACCCGTGCTAAGGTCGATTCAGTACATAATCGGCGGCAGGCTGCAACCTATATTTGGGATCAGGCAATCTTGAATAAATTGTTTACCGACATCGGTCCGCGCATGAAGGAGCGGAACGGCGGATATACCCGCGTGCTTAAATTAGGGTTGCGCGAGGGAGATGCCGCACAGGTAGCGATTTTAGAGCTGGTCGACTATACGCTTGATAAAAGCACAAAGAAGTCGGCAGATGCAAAGAAAGACGGCGCAGACAAGAGCGCTGCAAAGTCAAAGGCAGCGGAGGGCTAAACTATGTCGAAAGCGCATCGCGGAAAAGGAATTAAAAGCGTTCCCAATCATGGGCGGGGAACTTGCCCCGTAACCGGCCAAACCGGTGTTAAACTGCTGTATGAACAGGAAATTGACGGAAAGAAAGTCAATATCTCAAAAGTCGGCCGTGCAATGTTGAAAAACAAGAAAGCCGCCGAAGCTAAAGCGTAAGCATCACGCTGCGCTATCTACGCAGCTGTAAAAAACGCTCCTTAAAATTCAGCAGCCGAATAAAATATTAATTTTAGAGGATGCTGAATTCGTGCGCGAAAAGCGCACATATTAATAAGCGATGTTTGCGCTTTGCGCAAACTCGACAGTGTTTACAGCTGCGCTATCTACGCAGCTGTAAAAAACGCTCGCTCTGCCGAGCGTTTTTTTATGCCCTAGTGGTTTTGTCATCGAGGAGAAACGACTCGTCATACAAAGCTTATAATATAATAATTGAAGCGGCGAGGGGGGCTTATTTTTCCACCCAATTTTCCAGTTTTAATGATGGTATCCTATCAAATTCTCGGCTATTATTTGTTACCAATATCAAGTTCCTTGTCATAGCTTGTGCCGCAATTTGCATATCATATGCTCCAATTACCGTACCTTTTCTTTCTAAATATGCACGAATTGCTCCGAATGCTTCAGCATCTTCTGTTGTGAAGTCAAGGAAGGTAAATAGTTTTACAAAATCTAGTAATGCTTGTTTACTGTTCTGCGGTCTGCTGCTCTTGTATGCCCCATATTGTAATTCAGCAAATGAAATTGTTGAAAGATATATTGCTCTATTATCAATACGTTTCAATTTTGCCCGTACATACTCAGGACGATTATTTATGATATATATGCAAATATTTGTATCAAGTAAATACACTACATATCTTCCCGTTGCTGTGTGTTCGGTTGGTTTCTTCCTTCTATAAAAAAATCATCGGGAAATTCATTAAGACTTCTCTCAAAACTATCCCATGGATTATCTTCACGAAATAACACAATTGACGAGCCGATCTTTTTAATACACAATTGATTATCAGATACTTGGAAGTTTTTAGGTAACCGTATAGCTTGGCTGTTACCGCTCATAAAGACTTTTGCATATGTCATAGTGTAAATCTCCTTATATCAGAAAGTATATACTTAACAATATACAAAAGTCAATGGCCTATTGATTTAATATCTTTTATACCCTATTGTTTTTGTTGATACAAAGAAAATAATACTATGATGATTGATGTATGTAACATTGCCGCTGAAAAACCTTATGGAACTATTTGCAAACTAGCCGGTAAGGTATGGATACCGGTAAAAGGTTTTGAATCGCATTTGGATGATGAGCTGGCTTTACGGGCACACGGTTTGCCCGGGCGTATGTGGCGTTTTTCTTCCGCTTCCGAAAGCTATAGTGATTTTAAGGTGAATGGTGTGCCGGTTCAGTCAAGTAAGCTTGTATACTGCGAAGATATACGGCAGGAAGTATTTTGGAAACAGCTGTGCTGGGAAGAGCCGTTCGTTGTGCGCTTTCGCAGTATTGGAGAAGCTGCGGAGTTGTTGCGGAGTATTCAGCGGAATTGGGCGCACTATCCGCTTAACTGTTTTAGGCGGGCGGAATTGATTGGGGCAAAGCTGCCGTATATCAGCAAAAAAGAAAAAACGTTTCCGTATACCGTGCCGCTCGCCGGTATGGGGGTGTGGTCGCTGTTGGATGAACATACGCTGCTTGCGTCTGCAAAAACATCGTCGCCGTTTCCACTCGGCTTTATCCGCTTTGCCGAAGATCATCAAAATCCGCCGAGCCGTGCCTACCTTAAATTATGGGAAGCCTTAACCCTGCTAGACTTTTACTATCGGCGTGCTGCGGAGGCGCGTATCGCTGTAACACGCTCTCTGCCTATAGAAGCTGTTTCTGCAGAGCAAAAGGAAAAGGCTGTTCCAGCGGTAATACCGGCGGATTGGGCATTACCGCTGGCGGATTCGTGTTGCGTCGATGCGGGGGCCTGTCCCGGCGGCTGGACATGGGCGCTGAATAATCTGGGCGCGGAGATAACTGCTATCGACCGAAGCCCGTTGGCGGATTTTTTGATGCGTGAACAGCGGATTACCTTTATGCAGCATGACGCATTTACATTAACTCCCGAAAGTCTCGGTAAACAGGATTGGGTGTGTTCCGATGTTATCTGCTATCCGCCCCGCTTACTGGAATGGGTTGAGCGGTGGCGGGCAAGCGGCCTTTGTTCAAAATTTATCTGTACAATCAAAATGCAGGGGGCGCCCGACTTCGATACGATTCGCCGTTTTGCGGAAATTCCCCACTCAAAAATCGTGCATCTTACTGCAAACAAACACGAGCTGACTTGGCTGTGCGCGCCGTTTATCGATGGGGTGGGGGAAGCCGTTAAATAATGGTTAATACGCTAATTACTATTTCTGTTATACTGCAATTTTTATCTATTCTGCCTATACGCAGATAGGTTTTCGTTTGATCTGCACGCCGAGCGCTTTGAACCGGCCGACGAGGTGTTCGTAGCCGCGTTCTATTTGGTACACATTCCGGATAAGGCTTTCACCGCGGGCACAGCAGGCGGCAATAACCAGCGCCATACCGGCGCGCACATCAGGAGACACTAGCTCAGAACCGTGCAGAGTACTGGGGCCGGTAACAACGGCGCGGTGCGGATCGCAAAGCGTAATACGTGCGCCCATACCGATGAGTTTATCGACAAAGAACATACGGGATTCAAACATTTTTTCGTGGATAAGCACCGTGCCTTCTACCTGTGTGGCGATGACCGCCATAATGCTGGTAAGGTCGGCGGGAAATCCCGGCCACGGTGCATCATCGATTTTAGGGATCATACCGCCGAGGTCGCAATTGACTTTTAAACTTTGCTGTGCGGGAACGGTAAGACTTGTTCCATCGATTTCCCAACGGATTCCCAGCTTGTTAAACGCAAGCTTTATCGGCCGCATATCGGACGGATTGATATCGGTAATGGTAAGCGAGCCTCGGGTTACCGCCGCAAGACCGATAAACGAACCGACCTCCATGTAATCTGCCCCAATGCGGTATTCGGCGCCATGTAACTGTGGTACCCCTTGAATAGTCAGTATATTCGACCCGATGCCGCTTATTTTTGCTCCCATCGTGTTCAATAGTTTGCAAAGGTCTTGAATATGCGGTTCGCTTGCCGCATTAGTGATAACGGTTTCACCCTCGGCGGTTGCCGCAGCCATTACTGCGTTCTCGGTAGCGGTTACGGAAGCCTCATCTAAAAAAATATCCTGCCCGATAAGCTTATTTGCCGTAAATAAAAAATGCCCGTTTATTTTTACCTGTGCACCGAGTTCCGTCAGTGCCAGAAAGTGCGTATCTAACCGCCGTCGCCCGATAACGTCGCCGCCGGGAGGTGTCATCATAACTTTTCCGTGGCGAGCGAGCAGTGGTCCCGCAAACAAAATAGAAGCCCGAATCTTTTGAGCTAACGGCGCCGGTACTTCATAGCCGGTTACGGTTTTCAATTGCAACGTATATTCATTTTGTGCATGTTTAACGATCGTTCCCCCGAATGATTTAAATATCTCAAACATTACAAAGACATCTTCAATTTCAGGAAGATTTTTTAAAGTAACGGGCTGGTCGGTAAGGACGGCGGCGGCAATACAAGGCAGCGCAGCATTTTTATTTCCGCTTGCTTTTACGGTACCCTTTACAGGAAAACCGCCTTCAATGTGATATTCATACATAAAC
>CAUVKE010000149.1:0-4238 GCA_963552415.1 uncultured Treponema sp. | reverse complement strand
ATGGATATTTTTTATCTTGATGAGCAAGAACGGAAACGGTATGAAGCAGCATGGGAATATGAGAGCAATCGGTTATCGATGATAAGCGAATCGGAGAGAAAAGGGCTTGAGCGTGGCCTTGCCGAAGGCGAGGCACACGGTTCCCGCCAAGCAAAGCTCGAAACAGCAAAAACAATGCTTACTATGGGCTATCCGCTTGACGATATTTGCAAAATTGCAGGACTCAGCCAAGCAGAGGTGGAAGCGATAAAATAATTCCTTATTAATTATTTCCCTCTATACCGCTTCCATAGGCGGATAATCAGCTTTTCGGCGATAATCAGGAAGAGGCCGAGCACGAAAGGCAGACCGATCAAGAGCGCCGGATGTTCCATACCGATCTGCGCCGCCGCGATGGTGTTTTCAAGATAGACGAACAGCAGTGCGGCGCAGATTGTTCCGATAACGGAGCGTCCGCCTGCATACGCAAGCACGAGGGCGATCCACCCCTTGCCGGCGCTTTGGTTCGGAACAAAGGCTCCCAGCTGGAGGGATAACAGGCAGCCTGCCAACGCCGCCGCCGCCCCGGACATACCCATTGCCGCTATCTTTAACCGTGCGGTATGCACCCCAATCGAATCCAAAAATGCAGAGTCTTTTCCGAGTATCTTTATCCGCAAGCCTGTTTTGGTGTAGCGGCAAAAGAGCGCAAGTCCGAGGCCGGTCAAAACGGCGAGCGCCGCGCTCACCGTTTTGACGAGCTGCGGCTGAAGCAGCAGCTCCGGCGGCAGCGCAACGATACTCCGGTTACCGAAAAACCGTGTGCTCAGTATGGAAACAAAGCCTGCAGCAGTTAGGTTTACCGCAAGTCCGAGTATGTAGATATTGGCCTTACGATAGATAGCAAGATAGGTAATAAACATACTCAACCCTGCACCCAACGCAAGCGAGACGGCAAACCCCGGAATAAGGCCGCCGAGGTTTTCGGTTAGCAGGATGCCGCCGATTCCCGTAAAGGCGCTTAAAAGCATCAGTCCTTCTATCCCGACGTTCAACAGCCCTGCATATTCCGAGACGAGGGCAGCGCAGGCGGCAATCAGCAGCGGAGCGGCTTGTGCAATCAGAGTAATCGATGCGGTTATCATACAGGACTTCCTTTTCGTTTTTGCCGGAAAAAATCAACTGTTATCAATATAAACGCAATCCCCTGTACAATTGACGAAAGATCAAAGGACGTGCTTGTCTGGAGCATCGCAGCCTTGCCGCCTGCTTCCATCCACGCAAAAAAGAGCGCGCCGAATACCGCCCCCAACGGATGATTACGCCCGATAAGCGCTGCGGAGATGCCGCTCCAGCCCAGCCCCGATGTAATGCCCGCATAGACATAGTGCCGCGAGCCGTATACGCTGAATGCGCCCGCAAGTCCGTGGGATGCTGCACCGAATGTCAGCGCCAAGACTGAAATCAAGCCGACCTTAATTCCTTGGGATTGCGCGAAGGCGCGGTTATTGCCGGTTAATCCGAGTTCGTAGCCGTAGCGGGTTCGCTTGAACATCCAGAAAAGCAGCGCCGTTATTATCACGGTAAAAAAGATGCTGCTATTCAATGTCGAAGGATTCCAAAAAGAAGTGAAGAACCACGCTTCGGTTGTATATGGGGTTGCCATCAGATTGCTTGCAGAATCCCTGAATATGTCATTCACGCCGTAGTCGATGAGCGGGAGCAGTGCGCACGATAATAAATAGGTGCTGATCAGTTCGGTAATGCCGAGAAATTGCTTCAAAAAAGCGGAAATAAAACCTAAAAGGCCGGAGCAAAGAGCCGCGAGTATGCATCCGGCGATAAGGCCGAATGGCTGCGGGAACTGAGGAGTCAGCAATGCGAATTCCACCGCGATAAACGAGGCGAGATACGCTTGCCCTTCTCCTCCAAGGTTAAAAAAGCCTGCCTTTGCCGGAAGGATAAAGCCCATCGCGCAGAGTAAAATGAGGGAGGCTTGGTCGAGCATATTGCCTAAGTAAAACGTGTTGGTAAAAGGGTCGATAAAAAACGCGATAAGCGTTTCAAGCGGTTCTTCACTCTGCGCTGCCAAACAGATTGCCGCCGCGGCTGCGCTGGCCGTTACCGAAATAACACTGTTTAAAAGCGGGGCTGCTTTTTTGAGACGGTGGTTTTGCGTATCTTTTTTACTCCGAGTAAAGCCCGATAGCATGTATCTTTTTGCGGCGGTACCGCACCAAGACTTTAGGATCACGCTTGCAAAGATCGGCTAAGTCATGGAGGATTTGTGCTCGTATCTGATCTGCCGCTTTTTGCGGGTCGGTATGGGCGCCGTCTTCCGGCTCTTCGATAACTCCGTTGATCAGTTTAAGACCAAGTACCTCGCGGCTGGTAATTTTCAGCATCGCGGCGGCATCCTTTGCGCGGCTTGAATCCCGCAATAAAATTGATGCGCAGCCTTCCGGCGAGATAACCGAGAAAATCGCGTTTTCCAGCATATATACCTTATCGCCGACACCGATGCCGAGTGCACCGCCGGAGCCGCCTTCTCCGATAACAAAGCAGATAACCGGTGTTTTTACGCGGCTCAGCTCGCGTAAATTGACCGCGATGGCTTCAGCGATGCCGCGCTCTTCCGAACCAAGTCCGGGATATGCCCCCTGTGTATCAACAAAGGTGATAATCGGGCGGTGGAATTTTTCCGCCTGTTTAATCAGCCTGAGCGCCTTGCGGTAGCCTTCAGGGTTTGCCATACCGCCGTTCCGGTCGATGGTTTCCCGCAAGTTCCGTCCCTTCTGGTTGCCGATAACCGTTACCGGTATCCCGTTGATGAATGCGATACCGCCTATCAGTGCAGGGTCGTCGCCGAAGCAGCGGTCGCCGTGCAGTTCGATAAAGTTATCAAAGACCATATCAATATAGTCGAGCGCACGCGGGCGGTCGTTATTTCGGGCAAGCTCAATCTTTCGCCATACTTGAGAGATTGCGGAACTTGCTTGCAGTTTTTCATTTATCGTTTTGAGTTCTTTGGTGATATCAAGGCCGTATTTGTCTGCAATATCACGCAGGCTCGACAGAATTTCACTTTGGTCGGTCAGCTGTTCATTTCCTTTATCCATATTATTTCCTTCCCTTGCCGAATGGCGGATTCATGTGTGCGTCAATCATCACGGCAAAAAAATGTTTTTGCTCGATGCGCGGCACAATGCAGTCGACAAAGCCTTTTTTAAGCTGGAATTCAGCGCGCTGAAAGCCATCCGGCAGCTGCTGATGAATGGTACCTTCGATAACGCGCGGCCCCGCAAACCCGATAAGCGCATGAGGTTCCGCCGCGATAACATCACCCAGCATCGCAAAGCTCGCTGTTACACCACCGGTTGTAGGGTCGCAGAGCATCAGAAAGAGAGGAACTCCCTTATCATCCAGCTCCGCCGCTGCGCTGGAGGTTTTTGCCATCTGCATCAGCGAAAAAAGCCCTTCCTGCATACGCGCGCCGCCGGATGTTGCGTAGATAATCACCGGTATCCGTTCCGCCGCACCTTTTAACATAAGCCGTGAAATTTTCTCCCCGACAACCGACCCCATCGAGCCGCCGAGAAAGTCAAACGACATAATACCCAACAGTGCGTCCCTTCCTTCTATCTTACACTTTCCGGTAACCACTGCCTCACTCATCGAGGTTTTTGCCTCTGCGGCGGAGATTTTTTCTTCGTAGCCCGCCATCTGAATGGGGTTCATCGTTCGCAAGGTGGGATCAAGTTCTTCAAATGTACCTTTATCAGCAAGGTACGCAATCCGATCGGGGACATCCATCCGCATATGGCAACCGCAGTCGGGGCACACCATCAAATGCTTCAAAAGTATTTCCCGTTCATACTGTTTTTTACAATGAGGACATTCCATCATTTCTTTCCTTATTTATCTCCATTAGTGAATAACTGCGTGTATAAACTTGTGCCGAAGGTACCCGATTGGAACTGAGCTGAGCGTAAAATCGTCTTTTGCTCTTCGATATTAGTTTGGATACCTTCGATATAAAGCTCATCCAGTGCACACAGCAGCTTTTTAATAGTCTGTGCCCGATCCGCCCCGTGCACAATCAATTTGGCAGTCATCGAATCGTAGAAAGGTACTACCTTGTAGCCCTGATATAAAAATCCGTCGAAGCGGACACCGTTTCCGCCGGGCACCCGTAGGTTTGTAATCAGCCCGGGTGTGCGCGCATTGATACGGGCTTCTATTGCCCAGCCATTGACCGG
>CAUVKE010000148.1:0-4242 GCA_963552415.1 uncultured Treponema sp. | reverse complement strand
AAGCCTTTTTCATCTTTTTTACCGTTCCCGTTCGGGTCTTCCGTTACAAAACGGCGCATCAAGGCTGTAAAATCCTCTACGGTTTTAATGGATGCAGGATCGACACCCAATTTATCGCACCATTCTTTATTGATATTCAAGGTCGTAGTCATTACCGGATCCGCTCGGGAATTGATTGCCGGCAGTACATAGATATGACCGTCGGGCATAGTAACCGCTTTGCGGATTTCAGGATTGGCGTCAAAAATTTTTTTGACATAGGGAGCATGGCCGCCATCGATTAGATCTTCCAAAGGCCGGATAATACCTTTCGAGGCATATGAAATAACCTTAAGTGTGCTCAACCCTGAAAAAATCATGTCGGGCAAGTCCTGAGAAGACAGAATTAAGCCGAGCTTTTCATCGGCTCCGTCCCCGCTAACCGTTGTCCATGTAACGGATATCTTGTTTTGTTCAGCAATCTCTTTCAGAATGGGAAAATCGTTCCATTCTCCGCCCCACGGATCCCCGTAACCGACTGCAGTAAAAGCGGTTACTCCTTCCGCCGTTTTTGCCGTTTTAGCATCCTTACCGCCGCATCCTGCGTACATAAGGATTGCTCCTGCTGCCAGAACCGATAAAAATACTTTACCGTACTTCATACATTCCTCCTCATAAAAGTCAAGTGAAAAAGCTTCACCTTTTTTATTGACTTTTCAAGCACATTCGCACTGAAATGAGAATGTGCAGTAGATATACAAGTTTGCAACGCAAACTTGAGCAGATAAAAGCCTGCGATATGTTAGACAGCTTTTATCTTACTTCCCTTTACCCCTTAACCGCACCGATCAGCATCCCTTTGATAAAGTGCTTCTGAACAAACGGATACATAATCAATACCGGCAGCGATGATACGATAATAACGCCGTACTTTATCATCTCGGCAAGTTGCCGCTGTTCTTCGGCGCGCGCCATAGTCATGCTGCTGATGGTCGAAACATTCCGCGACTGAATAAGCACTTCCCGCAATACTACCTGCAGCGGCATTTTACTGTTGTCGGAAATATACACAAGGGCGCTAAAGTAGGCGTTCCAGTGTCCGACCGCATGAATGAGCAGCATAACCGCAATAATCGGTTTGGAAATAGGCAATACGATTTTGAAAAAATACGTAAAATAATCGCTTCCTTCCACTATTGCCGCTTCATAGAGCTCATTTGGAATACTAACCTGAAAAAATGTCCGCGCGACAATCAAATTATACACGCTTACAGCGCCCGGCAGCACCAGCGCCCACACGGTATTATACATACCGAGCGATTTAATAAGCAAAAAGGACGGTATTAAACCGCCGCCGAAGAACATAGTAAAGGTAAAAAGAAGCATCAAAAATTTTGACCCTACCAATTCTTTGCGGGAGAACGCAAAAGCGGCGGGAATCGTTGCGGCAAGGTTTATAAAGGTTCCAATGCACATATATAAAATACTATTGGCATAGCCCGTCCAAATTTTTGAAAACTTAAAAATTTCTTGATAGCCCTTTGTATTAAATCCTTTGATATAAAAGGAGACATTACCGGCGGCAACCTCGTTCGGATCGCTGAATGAAGCGATAACGACAAAATACAACGGATACAGTACAATACCAAGCAACAGCAGTAAGCCGGTATAATTGACAATATCGAATGTTTTATCGGCAGTCGTTTGCCGTGCGAATTCCCGTCCGAAAAGATGTTTCATAGAGCACCCCGTTTACCAAATTGAGCTTTGTCCGAATTTCCGTGCGATTTTATTCACCAACAACAGCAAAACGCAGTTAATCACGGAATTGAAAAGCCCCACCGCAGTCGAAAATCCGTATTCGCCTGAAATAAGCCCTACTTTATACACATACGTCGGAATAATTTCCGAAACGCTCGCATTTAAAGGGTTCTGCATCAAGAAGGCCTTTTCAAACCCAATCCCCATGATGGAACCGGCGCTTAAAATAAAGGTGATAACGATAGTCGGCGCTATCGAAGGCAAATCGATATAGATGATGCGCTGTAGCTTTGTCGCTCCGTCGATAATAGCCGCTTCATACAACACCGGATCGACACCCGAAAGAGCTGCGATGTAAATAATCGCGCTCCACCCCATGCCCTGCCAAACACCCGACCACACATAGATATGCCGCCAATACCGCGCAGCGCCCATAAACAAAACGGATTCTTTTCCCATCATCTTTAGGAACTGATTGACAAAACCCGTTTCGGCAAATACGATATTGATAATCCCCACTAAAACCACCGTGGAAATAAAATAAGGCGCATAGGTAACCGTCTGAACCGTTTTTTTGAACCCCATACTTCGCACTTGATTGAGTCCCAGCGCCAGCAAAACCGGCAGCGGAAAGCCGACAAATAAGCCGTACAAGCTGAGGTAGAGGGTATTCCGTATAATTTGACTAAAGAAAGGAGAACGGAAAAAGCGGTTAAAATGCTTCATGCCGACCCACGGACTCCCAATAATACCCGAAAGCGGATTATATTCTTTAAAGGCAAGCACAATACCATACATAGGGCCATAAGAAAACAGCAGCAATCCGACAAGAGCCGGAAGCAACAAAACATAAAGCTGCCATATCCTTTGAACATTACGCATCCTATTCCGTTTATACATACGTTTATTCTCCCGCCGCGTACCGTTAAATCAATGAATTTTCCGGCTCGATTTTTTTTATCAGCCAATTTGCAAGCAAAATCGTGATACAACACGCCACCGACTGCATCGCGGTAACTGCCGATATCATTCCGATAGGTGCGCCCGTCCGCAACGCTTGATACACATACGTATCCAGTGTAGAAACCGTATCCGCCAAACTGCCCGGAATTTGCTGGGTAACTTGATAAAACAAACCGAAATCCGTATAAAATATCTTTCCAACGCTGAGAATAAACATGACCATAATAATCGGTTTGAGCGCCGGCAGCGTAATATACCGTATCTGCTGAAACTTGTTCGCCCCGTCAATCGCAGCCGCTTCGTAAAAGCTCTTATCGATACCGGTTATCTGCGCCAAATACACAATCATCCCGTAGCCGGTACTTTTCCACAAGTTGGTAAGGAGCAATATAAGCGGCCAAAGTTTCGGCTCCGCATACCAGTTAATCGCTTCCCCGCCCCTTGCAGTGATCATCCTATTCAAAATACCGCTATCGGCATTTAAGAACACGTAAACGATATAGCTGACAATGACCCACGACATAAAGAAGGGAAAAAACATCATCGTCTGATATGTTTTCGACTTCCATCGACTGTGGAGTTCGTTAATCATAATGGCAAGTGCTACGGGGATAACGATGCCGAGAACGATAAAGACGATGTTATATAAAAGCGTATTACGAAGAAGAACGGCAAGCTTATTCGCTTTAAGAATAAATTCAAAATTTTTAAATCCCGCGTTCGGACTGGCCAGCAAGCTGTATACAAAGCTTTTTCCCGCTTGCACACGGTATGTTTTAAACGCAATAATAATGCCGAACATCGGCAAAAAACAAAAAAACACATACCATACCATACTCGGCAACGCGAGTAATGTCAGTTCCGTATCATCATTCGACCACTTTTTCTTTTTTATAGACATTTTCCCTCTCGTGCTTAATTTTCGTTCTTAATATTATATCACAGGTTTCTATCTTTTGCATAGAAAAATTTTTACCTGTCAAACTTTTTAGTAAAAGCTGCGGAGCTTCATCCTTTTTTGCAGAAAGCAGCTCAGCGTCAAGCAGCTGTTTTTTTCGGTAAGAAGCTGCGCTTCATAATTATCCCGCGTATCGGTACAGCGTAAAAAATCAGCTAAGTTTCTTTTATCGGTTTCGTGCAGAACAAGTGCAGAATCTCGCCATCCAGCAATGTACACGGATGTACGTTGCCGGATGAGGACTGTCGAAGTTATACCTTCATCTTTCTATTATGCGCATACAGAAATCAAACTGACTATCGGAACCGTATAATTTATCATCAATGGTCAAAGGAACAACATAGTCGGGTATAAGACCGCGGTCAATCGGTATTGAAGGAGATAGCGTGTTGGTAAACACCTGGCGATAGATAGGAATGCGCAGAATTAAATCCGCCGCCGGAATACGGGTATGTATGTATTGTATGGCGTTGCAGCTATAGTAACCGCCGCGAGTTTCTGTGCCGATCACGGTAGCTCCTGCATTTTTTAAAAGTCGTGCGGTATTAACACCGGCAGAAACGGTCAATGCATCAACCAAC
>CAUVKE010000147.1:0-4275 GCA_963552415.1 uncultured Treponema sp. | reverse complement strand
CCGATTACCGCTTCTCCGGCAATGTGGACAAGCTTTTCTTCATCGATAATGATCCCTGCTTCATTGAATTTTTCTATCATCTTACGGTTCCGCTCCAGACGTTTTTCCTGCGCATACTGCATAAGACTACACAATGTTTTATTTTCGATATCAATGCCAAGTCCGAGCAAATGCAATTCTCCGGGCTGCCATTCAACACTGATCTCTATTCCCGGTAAAACACGGATACCGATTGCTTTACCTGCCTGCTGCGCTTCCGCAACGCCCGCTACGGTGTCGTGGTCGGTAAGGGCAAACAACGAAAGCCCTGTCTTATGTGCTTCTGCAGCCAATTCCGCCGGAGAGAATGTACCGTCGGAGGCGGTGGAATGAGTATGAAAATCTACCATACTCATCATTATAGCAAAAAGATGTATAATGCACTAGGTTTTTTCCGCAAGGTATGATATAATCGTCGCAGATAGTTCTTACCGCTAATTGTTTGACTAAATGCATCTATGATTACAGTTGAGAACTGCGTGTGGTACGGAGGACAAAATGCCAAAGGCTGTTCAATACAGCGCAAATTCTGTTATTTATTTTTCAGGTGATTTTGATGCTCGAGTATATTTGCTGCATAGCGGACATATTGCACTTAATTCGCTTGATATTGAAACCGGTGCGCAGATAACGGAATATATCAAAACCGGTGAGTTTTTTGGAGTAAAGTCCGCACTCGGGAATTATCCGCGGGAAGAAAGCGCAATGGTTTTAACCGATGCGCTCGTATATACCTTCTCAGTTGCCGAATTTGAAAGCTTTGCTCAAACGAATACGCGTATTATCCTTCAAATGTTGAAGGTTTTTTCCATACAGCTGAGAAATATTCATCATCAACTTGAATCGTTGATGGACAGCAAACAGCAAACGAATAACGAAGACGGATTGTTCACGGTTGCAACGGCCTTTTATAAATCGCAGCATTATCAAGCGGCAGCCCAAGTAGCGGCGCGCTACCGAGCGTTATATCCTAAAGGAAAACACTTGGCTGCTATCGGGCCGATTATTGCAAACTCAACACAGATGGCTGGCCGCAGTTTCGGAGAAGCGCGGCAGCCCGGCAACGACAATGTTCCGCCCGGGGGACCCAGCGGTACATCCCAACCGGAACCGCAAAGCGATAATTCTGTAGAGCTTACGTTCCAGCTTGCCGAAGATTTGGCAAAACAGCAAAAGTGGGCTGATGCGTATAAGCAATACCACACGATTGTCGAGTTAAAGCAAGGACCAAATATCGAAGCGGCATACTTAGGGGCGGCTCGTTGCTTATATAAACAAGCGGAATATGTTCGGTGTATTCAACTCGGTACCGGCTTTATCACTCAATTCCCCAAATCCTTAAAACTTGCAGAAATTCTGATGTTCCTCGGCTTATGCTATCAAGGTATGGAGCGCCCCGATAAAGCGCTGCCGTTCTACGACAAAGCTTTGACGATGGCAGTTCCGCTGCTGGTGCCTAAGATTAAAGAGCTGCAAGCCGCATGCGAAGGAGCTATTCATGCCTGATTTATTTGCCTCATTTGCTCGTTTTGCTAAAAAATTTCCCAAGGGTTCTGTTATTTTTTCCGAATTTGAGCCCGGCGCTTCCTTCTATTTAATCCAGTCTGGGCGCGTTCAGCTGATTAAGATTATCAACGGTGCAGAAAAAAATCTTGATATTTTACAACAGGGCGAAATCTTTGGCGAAATGGCTGTTTTGGATAATTCGCCTCGTTCTGCTTCCGCGATTGCGTATGACGATGTTGTTGCGCTCGAATTTAATAAGGAAAACTTTGAAATTCTGTTAACCGGAAATCCGGCCATCGCAATGCGCCTGTTAAAGACTTTTGTCAAGCGTATTTACGTTCAGAAACGCCGATTCATGATTTTAACGATACAGGACAATATCGCCCGCATTGGGGACGTATTCTTGATGCTTGATGAAACGCAACCCGACCTTGACCGTACTACTCAAATGCGTACCTTTATCATTACGCCGGAAGAAGTTGCCCGATGGGCAGGTCTGTCGGCAGAAGCAACAGGCGATGCGCTGCGTAAATTCGCCGATCAGGGGCGCTTAGAAGTATATGGCGACCGTATTGTCGTAAAAAATATCGTTGACCTCTCCCGTTTCGTAACAACCCGGCGCACAAAAGACAATTTCTTTGGCTAATCAATATACCCCGATGCGTTCGTCAAAACTATACATCCGTGTATAGTTTTGACTGCGATGTTGTGGCTGTGCCAAAACATCGCTACTCTGACAGGATGTCAGTGGTTCTAAACGATGCCATCCGTGGCGCTGTTGACCAGTGTACGTCCGTGTACACTGGTCAACGACAAGTTTTTCTGACAAAAAACTTGCTACTGTTCGGAACCACCGCCGTCCGTGGCGGTAAAAAATGGCGGGTATGAAATCCTCCGCACAAATCATTGGTGATGAAAGAACAAACATTACAAGACAGTATCCGCTCATGGAAAACCATGCAAGACGCTTTTTCCTCTTTGAGGGAGGGGGCGTTTCCATATCATATTTATGGCCTTTCGGGTGGTATATTCGCTTTTTTCTTAGCCGAATATGTCCGCCGTTTCGGCACTAATCTCTATATCGTTGTCCCGACGGAAAAAGAAATAGAAGAACTCCGCGCCGATCTTGATGTTGCGGGATTGCAAGCTCAGGTTTTGCCGTGGTGGGGCAATATGGCATATCGGCCGGTACAAAACTCCGCGCCGGTATTTGCGGAGCGGGCTCAAGTTTTAGCCGAACTCTGCGCAGGGGCGCCGGTATCCGGTGCGGTATCGTCCGACATGACGCCAAAGGTGATGTCCGGCTTGACGTCATCAAATTCGGCAGCAACCACGGTAACGGTGATGACCCAGCGAGCATTTTTAACGCCGGTTCCGCCACCTGAATATCTTAAAACGCTTACCTGTACCTTGTATAAAGGCAAGGAAATCGATACGGAGAAAATAGCTTCGATGCTGATACAGTGGGGCTATACACGGGTACCGCGGGTAAGCGTCCGGGGCGAGTTCGCGCTTCGCGGTGAGGTACTCGATGTCTGCGCCGCTTCTAACAAAGGGTCGCAGCACACCGCCTACCGTATCCAATTCGACTTTACTACTATCGAAAAGATAAAATCCTTCGATATGCACACGCAGGCCTCAGTTGAAGAATTTGACAGCCTTACGCTCTATCCGATGAAAGAGGTTATCTGGGATGATGAGCGGATCGCCGCGCTCGAACGAAATTTACCGCAGATGCCCGAATTTACGGCCGAAGGTGCGGAAAAGCTTATTGCACACTTAAAAGAACACCGTGCTTTTGACGGTGAAGAGCTTTTTTATCCGCTCTGTTTTGAAAAACCTGCAAGCGTCCTTGATTATCTTGAGTATCTACACGGCGGTGCATCAACACAGCGAAATACCGGAGGCGCTTCAAGACAGCAGAGCGCAGGCGGCGCTGCGAAATCTGCGGTTCTCCTTTATATGGACTACGACCGGCAGCGGAACGCAGTGGAGGCACTGGAGCGAGAATACCACGGCTTATATAACAAAATTACTCGTGCCATTGACGACGACATCAAGCATAATCTTTTGATTACCGAATATCCCATGCCGCAGCGCCTTTTGCTGCCCTTTGCGGAGTTGACCGAAAGCTATCCGCAAAGTCTTTTCTTGCGAACACTGAAAGAAACGGACGAAACCGGAGCGTCGATTGTGTTTAACTGCGACCCGCCGCGCAGCTTTTTCGGCAATATCGTTTATTTAAAAGAAGAATTAACGCATTTACAGCAGGAAGGCTGGCGTATTTTTGTGTTTGCGGAAAGCGATGCGCAGGCGCTCCGTATCGGTGAATTGCTCAAGGATATTAAAGCCACTGTGCTGCCGCTCACACTTTCTTCCGGCTTCGGCATCCCCGAGCTGAAAATACTCGTTATTCAGGAAAACGAAATTTTCGGCAGACGGCGGCGCATCCCGAAATCGGTTAAGCAGGTTAAAAGCTCGGTTATCGATACCTTTGTGGAACTCAATCCCGGCGACTATGTTGTCCACGTCAACTACGGTATCGGACAGTTTAAGGGGATTGAGCGTGTTAAAACGCTGGGGCATGAACGCGATTATATCAATCTCCTGTATGCGCAGGATGAAACGGTGTTTATCCCGATCGAGCAGGCGAACCTCGTGCAGCGGTATATTGGAAATGAAGGCGAAGCGCCGCGACTGGATATCATCGGGTCTAAGGCCTGGGAAAAC
>CAUVKE010000146.1:0-4312 GCA_963552415.1 uncultured Treponema sp. | reverse complement strand
ATTTACTTTTTTAAGCGCTGCGGTCATCTCTTCCGCCGAGGCATCCGGCTTTGCAATCCGCAAATTATCCCTAACGGTTCCTTTAAAAAGATACGCATTGTGAGCTACAACAGCGATGTGCTGCATGATATGGCGTTCATCGATTGTTTTCAGTTCATCTTGGTCAAATAAAATGCGCCCTGTATAGTTTTTGTGTTTTCCTGAAAGGAGCGCCGCAATCGTGCTTTTGCCGCACCCGGATTCCCCTGTAAGGGCGATAAAGGAACCGTGCGGAATGGTCAGGTTGATGTCTGTAAGAATAGCGCGTTGCTCGGTATAAGAGAACGAGAGGTCTTGAACGCTGATATCGGCGTCGCTGTCGATGGAGCCGTGCGCTTCCGCAGGTTCGGGTAAGTCGAGAATATAAAAAAGTTTATCCGAAGCGGCCATTCCGTTCATCGCAATGTGGAAGAAAGAGCCGAGCAGTCTGAGGGGGATAAAAAACTCCGCCGACAAGAGAATGATGCTGAATGCCGCCGCAATCGAAATATTTCCTGCGGCAAATTGATATGCTGCGGTAATGATACCGGCAGCAGCTCCTCCGTAGGCAATCACATCCATAACGGTAATGGAATTAAGCTGCATAGTGAGCACCTTCATCGTGATGCGCCGAAAACGTTCCGCTTCTCTGTCCATCTCTTCGGCTTTTGCCTCATCCGCCTGATATATTTTCAGCGTTGTCAGTCCTTGAAGGTTTTCCAAAAACCTGTCGCCGAGCCCTGCGTAAACGCCCCAATACTTACTGAGCAGCCGCTTGGCGATTTTTTGCACGGCAACAATGGAAATCGGTATGAGGGGAACACAGCCGAGGAGAATAACCGCCGCCTTAAAACTGACCGGCGCCAGTACCGCAAACAGGGTGAGCGGCGCAAGGAGGCTGTAGAAAAACTGAGGCAGGTATCTGCCGAAGTATATTTCCAGCTGTTCAATCCCATCCGAGGCAAGCTGCACTATTTCCGAGGTAGCGATGCTATCCCGATAGGCGGCGCCGAGTTTCAGCAGTTTCGCGTAGAGGGCGTCCCGCAAGGTGGTTTTGACATCCCGTCCGGCAAGAAAGGCATAGCGGGTTGCATATTTTGTTGCAACAGCCCGCACCGCGAGCGCCGCTATGAAAACGGCGCCCGCCGTAATCATTCCTTTTGAGGTAATCGTACCCTTGAACAAGGATTCCAAAAGACGCCCGATAAAAAACACCGCCGCAATCTGCGAAACGAGGGCGATCCACTGCCATAAAACGTTTAAATAAACGTAGCGCTTCGAGTGTGCTAAAAACGTAATTAATCTTTTCTTTATCATAAAGTTATGGGCAGCATACTATCATGCTATGGTGAAATCGGCAAGCCGTGAAATTTTTGTATATTTTTGTATCACTTATAAAAAATCTCTACAGCACGTACTTCTCTAAAAAGCGGGCGACGCCGTCCTCATTATTGGTATAGTCCGTTACCGCGTATGCGATGTCTTTGATAGCCTGCAGCCCGTTTTTCATGGCGATGCCGTATCCCGCAAGGCGGATCATCGTCTCATCATTCATGCTGTCTCCAAATGCCATCACTGCCTCATTTTTGATACCGAGCAGCCATGCCAGCTCTTGCAGGAATTCCCCTTTGCCGGTATCCAATGGAATGATCTCCAAAAAGTACGGTTTACTGGTAAACAATACCGCCCGCGTACCGAAGCGTTTTCTAAACTCAGGTTCAACTGCCGCGATAATTTCCGGCTCCGCAGGAATGAGCAGCTTATACACCGGCTTGGTGCGCAAAATCTCCCGATAGTCATCCGGCACAACAATCTTCATTTTTGTCAGATGCGCATCCCTATCCGAAAAGACCGTCCGTTTGACGATATAAATGGTATCGTCAAAGTAGAGATGACAGGAAAGATTTTGCGACTCGATATAATCGTAAATCTCAAGCGCAAGATCGGCGCCGAGACGGCGGCTGATGATTTCCAGCTTCATATCGGAGGTCAATATCTGCGTCCCGTTGTTGCACAGGATATAGCTTTCCGTTTTATCCGAACCGATCCGCTGCGCATACGAATGTACCGAACGGGGACTTCTCCCCGAAGCGAGTAATGTCAGCACACCCTTTTTCATCAAAGCTTGTAACACCGACACCGTATAATCGGAGATGGTCAAATCATCCCGCAAAAGGGTGTCGTCCAAATCCATTGCGATAATTTTAATATTTTTTAACTTTTCCATTACAGCGGCTCGCCTTTCAGCAATTTACCGATACGTTCAAGCGCAATCCGTATTTTACTGATGTCAGTAGCGTAGCAGCAGCGGACAAAGCCTTCGCCGCCGCTTCCGAACACGTGCCCGGGAACAACCGCAACTTTGTAGTCGGTAATCAGCTTAACCGCAAAGTCTTCCGAACTTAAACCGGTACTGCGGATATCGACAAAAAGGTAAAATGCCCCGTCGGGCGTTATATACGGAAGATTCATCGAATCAAAACTCTTCATCATCAAGTTGCGCCGCTGCCGGTAGGAAACCCGCATCCGCTCAACCTCGTCCCAGCCGCGTTCCAAACCTTCCAGCGCCGCATATTGGCTCATAATAGGAGCGCAGATTGCCCCATACTGGTGAATTTTATGAACTTGAGCCATCAGTTCCTGCGGACAGGCGATAAAGCCGATACGCCAGCCGGTCATCGCAAAAGACTTTGAAAATCCGTTGAGGATAATGCAGTAATCCTTCATTCCGGGAAAGGAACCGATAGACACATGCGGCGCTTCATACCTCAGTTCGCAATACACCTCGTCGGACAGCACCCAAATCTTATGCTTTTTCACTACGGCGGCGATCTTTTCCATCTCATCAGCAGGAATCATCGTACCGGTGGGGTTATTCGGACTACAGATAATCAGCGCCTTGGTTTTCGGCGTAATGAGCGCTTCGATAGCTGCCGCCGTCGGGATAAAGTTATCCGCCGAGGTATCCAGCCCAACCGGTTTCGCCCCGCAGAGCGCCACCAAGGGCTGATACGAAACATAGCACGGTTCCGCAACAATCACCTCATCCCCCGGATTCAGGATGGAACGGAACACAATATCGATTGCTTCCGAAACGCCGAAGGTAATCAGTACCTCGTTTTTAGGAGAATACGACATGCCGTAGCGGTTTAGATAGCTTGCAATCGCCTTGCGGAGCGGTTCAAGCCCCCAGTTTGAAGTATACGAAGTATGCCCGCATTCGAGATGATACCATGCCTCCTCGCGCATACTCCACGGCGTTGCAAAGTCCGGCTCCCCTACCCCCAGCGAAATAATATCGTTCTGTCCGGCAACAAGTTCAAAAAAGCGGCGGATACCGGAAGGAGCGATACTCACAATCCGGTTGGAAAATTGATCAGGTCTATCCATCATGCGGTAATCTCTTCACGGGGATCTTTTTTCGGGTCGATATAATACGTTCCGTTTTCCTTGTAGGTCTTGAGCACAAAATGCGTGCGCGTACTGATCACCCCTTCCAGCGATGCGAGTTTTTCCGACACGAAAAAGGCAACTTCTTTTAAGTCTTTTCCTTCGACCAGCACATGCAGATCATATCCGCCGGACATCAGCTGTACCGTCTTTACCTGCGGGTACCGATATATCCGTTCCGCAATGCGGTCAAATCCGTGTTCTCGCGCCGGAGCAACCTGAATTTCGATCATTGCCGATACCGTATCGCTGCTCGTCAGCCGTTCACGGTTGATAACCGCAGCATATTTTAAGATGATGCCCTCATCCTCTAATTTTTTAATGGCAGCACGTACCTCTTCCTCGGACTTACCCGTCATTGCGGCAATATCCTGCGGACTCAGCCGCGCATCGTTTTCCAGTAAATCGATGATTTCCTGCATACCAACTCCTTTATCGCGGTGCATAAATGTTGACCTTCTTTATCATAGTTAATATTTATGAGTTATACAACAAGTTCAAGATGGGGCATAAGACTTCCGCATTATAACTATCTAAAACCATTGTGCACATCACAGCGTTATTCTTTTCATAACCATACGCCGCCCTGTTCTTGCAGTTTTCGACTCTTTTTCATATACTGAATACCATGAGTGAAAATATAACTGAAATAATTACCTATGATGATTTTGCAAAACTACAGCTGAAAACCGGCAAGGTTTTGGAATGTGTAAAGGCTGAAAATGCGGAAAAACTCTACATTTTGCAGGTAGACCTCGGTGAAGAAAAACCACGTCAAATCGTTTCGAGCCTCGTTGACTACTATACTGCCGAAGAATTGGTCGGCAAAGAAATTATCGTGCTT
>CAUVKE010000145.1:0-4313 GCA_963552415.1 uncultured Treponema sp. | reverse complement strand
GCAACATAGTTTTTGGGATCCCGGCATTGACATTATACATCGACATATGATCGCCGTTATACGTTTCCCATCCGAGCGCGGATTCGGAAAGATCCCCAGTCCCGACAAGCAGCGCCCCAAGCTGGTTTGCTTTATCCATCAGAATTTGAGTTCGTTCCCGTGCCTGCGCGTTTTCGTAGACCGTATTGCAGAGATCTGCGGGGTGCTCGATATCCGCAAAATGTTGCAGCATCGCCTTTTCTATAGGAATGGTAAGAACGGTACAGCCGAGTAATTCCGCAAGTTTAAGCGCATTGGATTTGGTTCTGTCCGTTGTTCCAAAGCCGGGCATGGTAATTGCCGTAACCGAATCGGCTTTCTGACGGAGCATTCGCGAAGCGAGTATCGCAATAAAGAGCGCCAATGTGGAATCCAAGCCGCCGGAAATCCCAAGCACTGTCTTTTTACAACCGGTGTGGTACAACCGCTTCGCAAGTCCGCGCGCTTGGAGCTCCGTTACCTGTGAGAAAAAACTTTCCCATGCTTGCTCGTTATTTTGCACCGCAAGCGGAATGAATGGATTGGGATTGCGCGGACGAACAAGTAGAACCCCTCGGGAAGGTATGGCAGGAATGACAATACGGCGGCAAACCGATGAACTACGGCCGAGACTGGAGGGCGCTTCGCAATCCATATCTGCAAGGGTAATAGCGGCTTCATCTTCATAGCCGGAAAAATTGAAATCGCCTGTTTTATTAAAAGAAGACAGTTCAAACCCGTTTGCCGCCGCAAGCAGTTCGCCGTTTTCGTAAATGCCGCGCTCGCCCGCACAGACAGTGTCGGTTGAAGACTCTCCCCAACCGGCGTTGACAAACAGAACCGTATTTCTTTCTTGCTTTGATCGGGCTGCAGCGCTGCGGCAAAGTTCCGTAAAAGACCCCGCGAACGAAGCCTGTGCGAGCGGTTCAATGTATAGCGCCGCTCCGGTTACCGTTAGGGTGCTGCCCGTCGCCGGAGAACCGTCTTTGATTCCGGCTTGACTTTGATTTTGTATATTTTTTGGGCTGCCGATTACAAACGAAAATCGGCTTTTTTCTACTTCAAACAGCAAATCGGAACCGAACGGAATAGCCGTATTTTGCAAACCGGTAAGAATTGTCGAAGATTCTCTTCCGCTATATACGGAAAAAACACGGGAATGAGCGGTTCCATCCAGCGGTACAATGCCGTAAATAGTTCCTCTACTGAAGACAGCAACAGCACTGTAGATATTACCCGAAAAAAAGAATGGAAAACCAACCACACCGATAATCGGCTCCATGGAGGTCTGCCGGACGATATACGCAAGCCGGTCTTCTGCAGCATTCAGTAATGACCGGTGTTCGAAAAAAGTGCCGCAGCTGGCGGATGTTAGAGCCAATGCAGGGAATACGGCAATATCGGCTCCCATTTCGGCGCTTTTCCGCAATGCACCGATAATCCGTTCGGCATTACCGGTGCAATCGCCAACTGCACAAGGAGGAACTATCGCAGCAACCCGATAAAATCCGTAGTCGTGTATATTCATCTTCCACCCCCCGGTTTTACTGCTGCCGATGCAGCAGTGCTTTTCGTTTAAAAAGTTTGAGAAAGCCTGTAAGTTGCTTCCTTTGCATACGTAAAAGAAGGACAGCTCTCCGACAATTTGTGATAGAGATCATTTGCTTGTACGACAAATCCCTGCCGGTACAACAAATCTGCAAACTGCAAAAAGACATTCCAAATTTGCTTGGTTTCCGTCCATTGTAAGATTTCATTATTTGTGCCGATTCTATGCAATAGATCGGAAAAGTTACTGTACGTATACATAAAATCAGCTTTTTTCAAGGTATTGCTTAAATACGTAACGGCAATATCGGCGCCGAGAAGCGCAGTTCTAAATGCGCGATCGTATTCTTCGGCACGAAGATAAATATCGGTCAGTTCAATATAAGCACGAAGCGCTATATCATTATGATGCCGATATAATGAAAAAAACTTTTCAACCGTCTGTTCATTTTTAATCGTATGGATCATCGCCCTCAATGTAGGACTTTCTACATTGGTAGTTCCATACACCGGATCTTCCGTTAAAATAAGGAGGAGGTATTTTTCCTGATCGTCATACTGCTTTAATAAACCGGAAATTTGAGCAAGCGAATAAATAATTTCAAACCGCATATCGGGTATATATAAAAATTCTCTCGCTTCCCATGCCGCCTGATAAAACCTGCGCGACTGTGTAAGTTCTCCTTCCAGCTCATAAACCTTTCCGATCAAATAATCGCATTCGGGATAGGCATCGCTCTTTTTTAACCATGTAAGTACTGCAGAAATCGACTTATCAAAATAAGCGGGGGGATGGGTAAGAAAAATTCTATCAAGGATTGCGCACGCTTCATAATCCTGCCGTTTTTCCAACACGCGATATACGTCCGAGATAAGATCACCAGCCGCCCTTACCTGATGCGGTTTAAGCGCGGCAAAAAGATAGTCATACTGAGTTGCTACCTGTGTTTTATGCATTTCACGCGCCTGCCGGAACAAAAGGAGCGCCTTACCGAATTCCCGCCTTTCATACGCAACCTTTCCTTGCTCAAGCAGATGCCAAGGGTACTCAAGTGAGTCGGTCGATACTTTTTGTGCATACAGAAACACACTGATAAGGATTGTAAAACATACTATTACAAACTTTTTCATAAACTCCTCAGCTCCTTTTCAAAGGCCGCATCGACAATCGTATTTTTTTCCGTTTCAGTCAAGCCTTGTATATCGATACGCCGAACGATAACGCCCCTCTTAAACAATAGGATAACGCTTTCCGCGCCGGTAATCCCGATGTCGGCAAATTTTCCCTCGCCCGGCCCGTTGACAACACATCCCATCACTGCAACCGTCAAATCTTTCTTTTCGGCAAAAAGCCGATGCTGCCACCGTGCGACAAAACCGTGAACATCAAACCCGTTACGGCCGCAGCGGGGGCACGACACAAGCCTGATACCGCCGTACCGCTTGCCGCATTCCGTTAAAATTTCCCGCGCTGCAATAACCTCATTTTCCATAGTATCGGAAAGGCTCACCCGTACAGTAGCGCCGATATTCCGTTCAAGCAACCGTGAAAAAGCAAGGGTACTTTTGACAATACCCGAAACCAAAGGGCCTGCCTCCGTAACACCCAAATGAAGCGGCGCGGTAGAGTCGGCAGCAAACAGTTCATTGGCAATGATAGTCTCTTTCACTGACGATGCTTTCATCGACACAAGATACTGCGTAAAGCCGTGTTTATCGAAAAGCGACGCTTCCCGCTGCGCCCCTGCTACCAACGCGGTTGCCCTCGCCTCCTCCGCATTGCGTCCTTCGCGGATTTCCCGCTCCATACGGTTTCGTATATCGACGGGGAGAGATCCGCTGTTAACGCCAATGCGGAGCGCTGTCCCGCTATCCTGTGCTTTTTTAATAACCGCACTCACCCGCTCTTCCGTTCCGATATTCCCCGGATTAATGCGTATCTTTGCGGCGCGACCATCCATACAGCGCAACGCAAGCCGATAGTCAAAGTGAATATCGGCAACGAGCGGCATCGGCGTCATTTCAGTAAGCTTCACAAACGCTTCGGCACTTTCGGCATCCGGTACGGCAAACCGAAGAATATCACAGCCGAGCTGCTCCAGTGCGGCTATCTGCCGTACCGTCTTCTGTAATGTATCCTCACGCAACGGCTGCTTCCACATAGTCTGAATAGCAATGGGGGCATCGCCGCCGAGCTCAATGCTCCGAACGCTGCCCTTGCCTCCTATCCGTAGTTTTTCCGCCGTATACATATCTTCTCCAATCAGCGTTTATTTTCCGGCACTTGACTTTGATGAATACCGGAAGCTTTTAAAAAGAGGATACCGCCCCGCTGCTGGATTTTTCCCAATACTTCTATCGGGCGCTCAGCATCTATTCTGACCGAAAAATTACAAAAGATAGGAACAACGCCTTCCAGCTGAATACGTTCACTATACCCCACTAAAAGATCGAAGCTTGTAGTGTCCCCATTGGATTGTACATTTGTTGCGCGCCCCGACCAAATTGTCCAGCAATCAAGATAGAGCGGAATATCGGCGCGCACATCGCTGTAGGCGGGAATATCCCGAACGGTATCGAACCCCGGCGTTGCAAAATAATCCATCAACAATCGCGCTTTCTGTTTAATCGAGTGAGCGGCATTTGAAGACAAAATACGGTTAACTTCAATTTGCGCAAGGTTATCCCGTGAATCCTGAAAATATTTCTGCGCATTCCGATATGCCGCAAGTACCTCTTTTTCCGAA
>CAUVKE010000144.1:0-4329 GCA_963552415.1 uncultured Treponema sp. | reverse complement strand
TAACTCAGCGATGGTATCCGCATTCCCCGATATCGCACCCTTTAAATGCGAAGCGGCATAATCCGCAGGTTCACGGGCATCAACCACGGAGTAGTTTCCCGTATTCACCAACTCTTGCATCTGTTTTCCGCGTACGTTTGCAACTTTGGTGAGCGACTTATAAGAGTAGCTGCCGACTCCATCCGCATTGAACAGTTTTTTAAATCCGTTCTTTTGTAAGATTTTAGCAGCGGCCATGCTTCGTCTTCCGCTTCTGCAAATAACGATAATATTTTTATCCTTGCAGTCTGCAATATCACTCAGCCTGTTTTCGATATCGTTAAGGCTGATGTTGATTGCATAGCGGACGTGCCCTGCCTCATACTCGTATTTTTCACGTACATCGATAACAAGATACTGCTCTTTTTTCGCCTTGTCGTTCATAATGGTGTCCAACTCGGCGCCTTTCATATCAGCGATAGCTGAAGCATGCGTATTGTTTTTTCCTTCCTGCGTTGTGCAGGCGCCTCCAAGCAGTACAATACAAGCTAATGCGTATATAAAAACGCGTGTCTTTTTAAGATCAAATTTCTGATAATTCATTGTAAACTCCTTAAAACCTCTGCAGATTTGGTTAAAGTTTAGATATCTCTTTCTATATGGATGGGAATATACGGCAAAATAAAAAGATCGTCAATTAAGAGATAAGACAGCCGCTCTAAACTTTTCCTGTAAATACCTGTAAATACCTGTAAATACCTGTAAATACCTGTAAATAGCTGTTTGCAAAACAAGCTTATTTCTTCTATACTATAACGACAATGAGTATGCAAAAACCGTTCTATGAAAAATTTGTTAAAAAACCGTCTTCTGCCCGGGCGCAAGATAAGCACAATCAATTCCATGTAGAGGAAAAGAGCCGAAAGCGTCAATCAAAAGAGAAAGATATTTATCAAAAAACATCCGAACAGCATTTTAATCAAAAAAATGAGAAGCAGAGCAAAAATCGAAATACTGCACTTTATACATTTGGTAGACCGATATTTGCAGATCTGACTTCTGAAGCAAAAAACATTCTTGAGCATTTCCCTGCCTTGTTGGATCGAGTTTTACCGCTTGATACAAAGAAAAAACAGTTATTACCTCAACATATTCATACGCTTTTCCATGAACTGACGGATGAACGAGGTACACGGAAAACCCACTATTTAAATGATCCGGTAAAACTATCTGCGTATGCACACTATTATGTCTGGTGGAACTTGGTACGGCTCACTAAATTGCTTCAAAACCTTGATATTCGGTTTGATGACGGTGATTATGCTGTGGACTTCGGTTCAGGACCGCTTACTTTTGTCTGCGCTTTATGGATTGCAAAACCGGAGCTGCGGCAAAAACGGCTGACATGGTATTGCGTAGATATTTCCAATAAGGCGCTTAGCTTTGGAGAAGAGCTTTTTTTAGCGCTCTGTGCATACACCGGCACAAAGAAAAACGATGAAGAAATTCCGTGGACTGTTAAGAAAGTGGGCGGAACATTCGGGACGGCATTGTCCGAAAAAGTATCGCTGGTAACCGAGGCAAATATGTTCAATGAAGTTTTTTGGAACAGTCCTCTCTCACTTGACGAACAAGCCGAAAAAACATACCGCACTGTTACGCAGTATCTCAAGCCCTCCGGTTCTGTCCTTTTTATTGAACCGGGGATACCGCTTGCCGGGGAGTTTCTCACACTAATGCGGTCATTATTGTTACAGGACGGTTTCAGTATACAATCGCCTTGTCCGCATAGCGGAGAGTGCTGCTTACCGAACAGAAGACAACGCGGCGCCGCGGCACGGATTCCGGTTGCGTATAATAAGTGGTGTCATTTTACCTTTGAAACGCATGATTCACCGAAAAAACTTCTACAGCTTTCTGAAGATTCAAAATTGGGAAAAGAGCGTGCAAGTTTAAGTTTTTTATACGGCGTTCCGGCCTCCACTCAAGGGATACATCAGGAACCGGCAATGTATGGCACTAATTACAACCGGAAAGTAACGCAGTATACTGACAGCAAAAGCACAGATACGATGACAAAGCGCACAACGGATGCCGCGCATACAACCGGTATACCGGTACGCATCTGCTCGGATATTATCAAACTTGATTCGCAAACTATCGGCAGATATGCCTGTTCGGAAAAAGGATTTATGCTAATAACGAGTCATGCGTATAAAGAGTCGGTGCTTAATACGGTGCTGTCCGGCACACTGCTCATGCTGCCGGAAAATGTAGTTCAACCTCATCTGCGGGATAAAAAGACGAATGCCTTGTTGGTGGCGCTTGGGTAGAAAACCGAGGCGAATGTGAGCAGAAAATATGATAGATATTTGCAAAGATTTAAACGAACATCAAAAACAGGCGGTAAAAACGGATGAAAATGCCGTTGTGGCGGCGGGCGCCGGTTCGGGCAAGACGAAGGTTCTGGCAAGCCGGTATGTATACCTGATTACCGAAAAAAATTATCAGGTTGAACATATCCTTGCCCTCACCTTTACGGACAAGGCAGCGGCGGAAATGCACCGGCGTATCTATCAGGAGCTGCAGAAAATGTATGCGGGAACCGATGATGCAACACAGCGGAACCGCGCCGGCGCTGCATTGGATTCGTTTTTTAAGGCGCAAATTATGACTATCGATGCATTCTGTCATAAGATTGCCGTAACCGCATGCCGGCGCTTCGGTATCAGTCCCGATTTTACTATCGACCTTGCCGAATCGAAACGGCTGGCCTATAACCTTTCGCTCGATTTTTTCCTTGAACACCGCGCGGACACAAACCTGCAATATCTGCTCGGTGATAAACCGATTACCGATTTTATCAACAACTTCTTTGTCAAAATATTAAACGATTATGTTACGGTCTCCCGCCCGATTGATTTTTCTGAGGCCTTGCAGAATCAGCTGGCCGCTGCCGAAGTATTATTTACCGGCTATCGCAAACAAGCCGAACGCATTCTCGGAGATATTGCCGTTCATCTTGAAGGAACCGATAACTACATCAGCGCAGTAAAAGAAGCATACGTGCAACTCCCCGAATTCCCGCTTACGCTGCAAGACCCGCAGCTACCGTTCTTTCTTGGACGGCTGAAAGCGATTTGCAGCGTTAAAAAAACGCTGGGTGCAAAAAAGGATGAGGACGTAAAAGCGTGCAAGGCGCTTTGCGGTGAACTGAGCGAAAGCTCCGTCCGCTTGCAAAGTCTGTATCATTTTTATGCACACAAAGAGCAGATGCAAAAGATATACGCGCTTTGCAGTGTTTTGCAGGAACGCTTCATTGCCGAAAAAAAGCGGAGAAGCATACTGCATTTCGGCGACATTGCGCAGCTTGCCGTTGACGCGCTCATCACCGATCCCGACTTGCGGCTTTTTTACAAAAAACAAACCCATCGGATTATGATCGATGAGTTTCAGGATAATAACAGCCTGCAGCGCGACCTCTTGTTCCTGCTTGCGGAAAAAGAAGCACGCACCGACCAATCGATACCGAAGCCGGATGAGCTGGCGCCGGACAAACTTTTCTTTGTCGGGGACGAAAAACAATCGATCTATGCGTTTCGGGGCGCCGATGTTTCGGTGTTCCGTACGCTGTCGCAGGATTTACGGCAAGGCGGCGGCTCCGCTTCTATTAACCTGCAAACAAATTACCGCACCGAACCGGAACTGCTCAACTTTTTTAACAGCGTATTTATGCGGGTCTTTTATTCGGAAACCAATCAGCCCCTTATCGGTACCGTGCCTGCGTTTGAAGCGGAATTTATCCCCATCCTCAGCAGGGCGGCGGTTCCCCATTTAACGCCTCAGACGGATATCTTCTTTATCGACAAAAAACGCTTTCCGAAAGGAGCCGATACCGATACCGCTTTTCTCAAACCGATCGAATGCGAGGCGTATACGCTTGCGCAAAAAATAGCCGCGCTCCATGACGAACACTACCTTGTACACGATGACACCTCACAGTCTACCCGTCCCTGTACATGGTCGGATTTTGCCGTGCTGCTGCGCGCTTCGACACATCAAGCAGTCTACGAGCGGTTTTTCCGTGCATTTAAAATCCCGTACATTTCCGTACAGCAAAAAGGATTGTTCCACGACGCGCCGCTCAACGACATCTGTGCCTTGCTCCGCTTAGCGGTATACCCGCATGACAGAGCCGTGTATGCGCAAGTACTCCGCTCACCGTTTGTCCGCCTCAGCGACCGCTCTTTTACCCGATTGATGCTGCACAGCCTTGAGCATGAATCCAAACCTTTTGTGCCCTCCGCTGCCGAAGAACCGGATGCGGAAGACCGGCAGTATTTCTTAAAT
>CAUVKE010000143.1:0-4398 GCA_963552415.1 uncultured Treponema sp. | reverse complement strand
AAGGTGCATCTTTTATGCTGTGCATCGTGTAGGCAAGCCGTTAACCGGATGGCTGCTGCAGAGAATGTTCAGCGGCAGATATTGCACATACCTATTGCAGCGGATGAGCGGATGCTTACTGCAACAATGAATGCAATACACTTACGGAATAAGCAGACTGCACCGCTTGCCGCCCTGCAAGAAAAAAATAAGTCACTGCTCCCGTGGCTTGCTGTCGGCGTCTTTTTGATGACCGGATTTATCTTTTTGCCGTTCAGCGATATCGGAAAAATCGGTTTAAGCCAATTCGGTGATTCTTTCTGTATCTCGTTCGCACTTTTATGTGCGGGCAGTATTGTTACCTATTCTGCCGTATTCCTTGCAAAGAACTTGGTCTTTTTTACCGAGAAATTTACGAGGCAACTGTAGGGTAGGGCAAACGCATCAGGCTGTTTTTACCCTATCAGGCTTTTAATAAACGGCAGCACTGCGATAAGCGAAAAGATAAAGATGGCGCTGTAAGCCGCCAGTGAGAGCGCTAATGCGGCGTTTTCGGCATATTTTTGCGTTTTGCCGATTCGCTTAAACAACCGCTGCCGTCCCGTCCATGCGAGGTATGCTGCAACGGTGATGGGAATTGCCATACCTGCCGATATACCGATAACCGCAATGATACCGATACCCGCCGCATCCAACGTAGAGACCAGTACCAGCACGAGCAAAGCCGCAGGGCAGGGATACATACCGCTGAGCAAAAAAGCGCCCCATTGTATGTTCTCTGCGCTGCGGCGCTGCGGGCGGTAGTTTTTATACCGTGCGGAACCGTAGTTGCCGGTATTGTATGCCGATTTGTCGTTTTGACCGGGCGTGAGTGAGCGGCGGCTGAAACGAAGATGCGGAAACCGATTGGGGAATACACCGGACAACAGATGCAGGATGGAAGCTACGGAAAGCAGCAGCAGCAGAATAAAGGAAAACCCTTCAAGGTAAATTGCCGCGGAGTCGGTATGTGCGGATAACGCGCCGCTCACATTGCGGAAGATCAACAGTAATAGGATGCTCGTTATGCCGTGCAGTCCCGCTAAGGTGAGGCTGGTTACAGCGGGCTCCCACACGGGGGCTTTTCTCGTCAGATAAAATGAGAACACCAGGGTTTTCCGGTGTCCCGGCCCCAGCGCATGCATAATCCCATAAAAGAAAGCAAGACTGATAATTGTCCAAAATGCCTGCACCGAATGCGTCTGTGTCCACTCATAGATGGAATCGCCGAGTTTTGTATGCAGCTGTGCTTGCCGGTTCACAATAAAATCAGCCGTTTTTTCCGTGCGGATGGGGGCAGGCGTATCCTTTTTGCCGGTAAAGGGGTTTGCCCACAGATTGCCGCTCATAATACAGAGCACAAACAGAATGATTCCGTATCGCATTCGGTGTTCCTTAGTAGGTAATATGAATTTCTTTTGGATAAAATGTCTGCAGCCCCGGTTTCCACGTATCATACATCGTCGTCATGTCGGCCGTGTCGAAGGGGTCATAATACACGGGATATTTTTTATTTTCGGCTATCGTATACGTCGGAGTCGTTTTACCGAAAGCCCCACGAAAGAGTACCGGCGTCTTTTCATCATACCGAAAATCACAGAAAAAGGTGTAATCGTATACGGCAAAGTAGAAATTGCCGCTGTATTTTGACAAATCAACATAAAATCGATACGAAGCGATGCCTTCTTTTTGCCATACGGAAAAATCGCTCACCTGTGCGGGGCTGTGCCGCTTATCGCCTTGCCGGATGAAGGTAAAATACGAATAGTTTTTAGTGTTGATAAAGGCATTGTCATACACATCCTTTGTTTCAGCTTTATCAAAAAGCCCGTCTCGGTTCAGATCATATCCTTGAATAATATCCGCACTGAAAAACCGATCAAATGTCCATGTCTCATACGCGCCATGAATTTTTCCGTCATTTACTACAAACTCGGTTTGAGTAGAAATAAAAAGGTGCGGATGAGCTATCAGTTGAACATGGGCGATAAAGAGCTGCGTACTCAATAAAATCAAAATACACACTATTTTTTTGTATCTATACCGTATCATTCTTTATATCTCAGGCGTTTTTTTGTTGGAATAGTGAGCGGATACAAAAAAAGAGTCCTTAACTCGAGGACTCTTTTTAGCAAGAATAAAAACGAAGCGCTTAGACTTTCTTAACAACATAGTTGCTCTTTAAGCAGCGGGAACACAGTTTCAGGGTTAACGTTCTTCCATCAATCTCCGTTTTTACGTCGATAAGGTTGGGGCGCCATACGCGGCGTTGGTGATTCATCGATTTACTAACCGTATTACCGCTCATCGGCCCTTTCCCACAAATATCGCATCTGCGTGCCATAGTTCACCTTCCTTAGCTTTATCTATTAGCATTCAAAATAAAACGATGGACAGTATACTTTAAGATGAACGTTATGTCAATCTTTAAACTGCGGCGCAAAGGCTGCGACAAACTTGGGTATCAGCTGTTCGGCAATTCCTTCTATGTAAAGCCCCGCAGCCTGCTTATGCCCGCCGCCGCCGAAGGAAGAGGCAATAATGCTGACATCGACGGTATCGAGGGAGCGGAAGCCGACGCTGCAATGCGTTTCGGTATCCTGCCGGACAATACAAATCGCCTTTACCCCTGCGATGCTTTGGATAAGCTGATATGCCATATCGGAATCCCTGTTTTCGATGCCGATTTCTTGTTTATCCTGATACGTTTCATACGAAACGATGAGTTTTCCGTCATAATACGGCTTCATACGGGCTAGTACGCGCGAGATAAGCGTCCGTGAGCCGAATGACTTACCGCCGTTAATCGCTGCAAAGGTGTATTTCGGATTAGCGCCGGCTTGCACGAGCCGCGCAGTATGAGCAAAAACCTCAGCGCTCCGTTCATCCAAATGACGGAAAAAGCCTGTGTCGGTACAAAGCCCGAAAAACAGCATCTCCGCTTCTTCCCGTGTTACGGAGCCGGTCATCTTTTCGATGATTGTTTGGATAATAAATGTTGTTGAAGGAGCTTCCGCATATACAAGCGAGCCTGCTTCATTTGTCGTATTGGTAGCATGATGATCGATGCAAATTGAAGGAAAGTTTTTTAATTGCTCGGCAATATCGCCCGTCCGTTCTATGCCCGAACAGTCAACAATGATAACACCTGTGGTTTCAGGGCGTTTGATGAGCTCTTCCGGTACCTGTGCGGAAAAAAGCGGTTCATACATCAGGATTTCCGGCCGTTGGAACGGTCCGGCAGAAAGCAACTGTGTTTTTTTCCCCAGTCGTTGTAAGAAAAGAGACATTGCAATACTGCTTCCGATACAATCTCCGTCGGGTTCTTTATGACCGGCTATGAGGAACATCGGATATGAATGTAAAAAATCGATTAATTTCTGCGGAACGGCAGGTGTGATAATAGCAGCCATGAATAACCTAGTTTAAATGGGAAACAGGCATAAAGTCTGAAGCCGACGAGGAGCTCTGAAAATTAATTGGATTTTTAGAGCTCCTTATGCCGATTTCCAATACGGGTTAGAACTCAAGTGCGAGCGACTCTACTCCGTCAAATTTATCATTGTACTGTTGGGGATTGGGTAAAAGCCCCCATGTTGGGGTATTTAAATCTTGCCGCGGGGCGGAAATTCTAATGTATTCACATTTCCCGTCGCGGATAAAGAAAGCCAGATACGGGGTAATGCGGGTATTAATAAACGTAATATCCGCCTTGCTTTCTTTCGGGCTGAACCATTCGAACGGAATAAACGCCTCTCCGGTTTCCAATCCTGCCCGCCGATAGATAACATAGTATCCCTTCGGATGGGTAAATATCTTCAAAAGCTGAGTGTGGACATAATATACATCAGCTTCTTTTGATTCTGCGGCAAGCGGAAACACACTCACTGCTCCGAGCAGCAAAACACAGAGAATTAAATAACGGCATATCTTTTTCATAAGACTCCTCCAGTGTATAGTACTAGAATTATAGCAACGGATATAAAAAATTGCAAGGCCGCATCTTTTTTTATATATACGACGCAGTATATACCCTTTCCGTAAGCCTTTTGCAAATAGCCTGTTGAGCAGTGTACTTCCGTGTACACTGCTCAACGTCGAGTTTGCGGGGCAAACTCGCTGCTGCTCAATTTCACGGACATCCCTGTCCGTTCTGAAGATATCAGGAGCTTAGCCGAAATAAAGCGGAGGCACGGTAAAAAATGTACTTCCTTGTACATTTTTTACCTACGTGTTTGCAAGGCAAACACGCTGCTGATTAAAACCACCGACATCCTCGCTCAAAAATGAACATCCTTGTTCATTTTTGAGCTGCCAGTTTGCAAGCAAACTGGTTTTTGTTTGGAACCAGCGGCATCCGTGCCGCTACTGAAAGCTCCC
>CAUVKE010000142.1:0-4410 GCA_963552415.1 uncultured Treponema sp. | reverse complement strand
AAATTAAAACTCGTCGGGCATCTCTAAAAATCTAACCGAGTTTTTAGAGATGCCCAGATAATGATATAGAAAAAAATAGTGTTTGCGGCTCTTCCGTTGCTTCCGCTGCTTGTTTGACAAAACGATATCACTATGTTACATTAAAAAAATATTTAGTTATGCGTGACATACGCGTATGAGGCTATTAAGGAGGATTTTATGAAAAAATTAATGTATCCTGTGTTGCTTATTGCTCTTGCTGCTCTGTTCGGCTGTCAAGGAAAAGAAAATAAGGCCAATGGCAAAGAACAAGCCGTAACAATCAAAATGGGGTTCCAAGCAGGAACCGCGTCAAATGAATATGCCGCAGCAGAATTGTTTGCAAAACGTGCTCATGAATTGTCAGACGGCAGTGTTACCGTACAAATTTTTTCGGGCGGACAGCTTGGTGATGACCGTTCTATGATAGAACAGACAGCTCAAGGTGCACTTGATGTAGTATTTGCTGAAACAGGACGCTTTGGTTTATGGATCCCTGAAATGGAGATTTTCGGCTATCCCTTCGCGTTTAATAGTTTTGATCACCTGCTTAAAACAATGGAAACACCGTATGGAAAAGAACTCCATGCAAAATTGATTGAGAAAGGCTGGCGTATTTTGGCAAATGGATATAACGGCACCCGTCAAACGACATGCAACCGTCCCATCAATAGTATCGAAGATATGCAAGGTTTAAAACTGCGCGTCCCGAATGCTGCAGCAAATCTCAATTTTGCAAAATATTCAGGCGCATCCCCGACACCGATGGCTTTTGCAGAAGTGTATCTTGCCCTCAAGACAAATGCAGTTGACGGTCAAGAAAATCCGCTCTCAACGATTAATGCTCAAAAATTTTACGAAGTTCAAAAATACTGCGCGCTTACCGCTCATATTTTAAATGACAATAATTATGTTATCAGCGAAATAACTTGGAAAAAACTCAGCGATAAGCAGCAAAATGCTGTGCAAACCGCGGCGAAAGAAGCAGCTGATATGCAGACCCAGAAGTTTATGGCCGACGAAACCTCTTTGATCGACTCTTTTAAACAGAACGGCATGACAATAACGTCTCCCGATCGCACTCCGTTTAGAGCTGCAATGAAGCCGATGTATGACGGCTATATCGAAAAATATGGCGATGCGGCAGTAAAAGCGATTGAATCGGTTAATCATCGTTAATGAGGCTTATTAATCAGAGGGTATGAAAAAACTGATAAAGATTGAAGAGATATGCTCTATTGCGCTGTTTCTGATTATTTTGATGATTCTTTTTTGGCAAATTTTTTCACGAAAGGTGTTAAATGCGCCTGCTTCGTGGTCTGAAGAATTGTCCCGCCTGCTTTTTGTGTATATGGGGATACTTGGATGTCATCTTGCACAGCATTACGAAACGCACATTCGCATTGATTTTATCCTTTCGCACTTTCCGAAATCGGTGCAATTAGCGCTTGATAGTATCTTTAAGCTGCTGATGTCTGCCGTATTCATTTTAATTGCATATAACGGCATACGGTTGTGCCGATCGGCCGGTGTGAAGGATCACCTGGTAACATTGGGGCTGCCGGTAACGGTATTGAATTTCGGTTTGGTCTTTCTGGGGATTGTCATTGCAGCCGAAATGTTGATACAGCTTGCAATGGCTACGCTCTGTAAGAAAGGAGATACCGCGCGATGATGCTGTTGACCTTTGCCGTTTGGATATTGTTGATTTTTATCGGTGTTCATATCGGCTATTCATTGATGCTTGCCTCGCTTTTCTTCTTTATTATCAGCGGGCAAACTTCATTGTTTTTCTTTGCTTGTAAAGAAATGTTGGGCAGCATCAATAACTTTACACTGCTTGCGGTTCCATTTTTTGTATTGGCCGGTAATATTATGAACGGAGGCGGCGTTACAGAGCGTATTTTCCGCTTTGCCCGTGCAATGGTGGGGCACCGCAAAGGCGGACTGGCGCATGTGAACGTGCTTGCATCGCTGGTGTTTTCCGGGATGTCCGGTTCCGCACTCGCCGATGCCGGCGGTTTAGGACAGTTGGAAATAAAGTCGATGAAGGATGCAGGGTACGATTCCGCTTTTTCGGGCGGCATCACTGCGGCGTCCTGTATCTTAGGGCCGCTTGTCCCTCCCAGTACCTCGATGATTATTTATGCAGTCAGCGCCGATCAATCCGTTGAAAAAATGTTTTTGGCAGGCTTCTTGCCGGGAATTCTCATTGCCGGAACACTGATGATTATGTGCTCGATTATAGCACATCGCCGCAATTACCCTGCTGATCCTAAAGCATCGGTAAGAGAGAAATGGGAATCGTTTAAAGGCGCGGCGCTCGCACTCCTAACTCCCGTATTGATTTTAACCGGCATCTTTACCGGTATCTTTACACCGACAGAGGCTGCTGTTATCGCTGTCTTTTATACGACGTTCCTCGGCTTTTTTGTCTATAAGGAATTAACCTTCAAAAAGTTTTTTGACATTGTACTCGACAGCGTAAAAACAACGGGTACAATTGTCATGATGATTTTAGGCGTCGGGTTATTCGGATGGATTATCGCTCGTGAGCAAATGCCGCTGCATGTTGCACAAGTGTTTATGCAATTCGTACATAATCCTTTGATGCTCATGCTGATGATAAATATCCTATTGTTGTTTTTAGGCATGTTTATTGATGCGCTGCCGCTGTTGATTATCCTTGTGCCTATCCTGCTGCCTACCGTTACCGCAGCCGGTATTGATCCCATACATTTCGGCATTGTCGTTATCTTTAACCTGATGATCGGAATACTTACACCGCCGATGGGCACCGCACTGTTTGTGGTTGCGCGTGTCGGGAATATTCCGTTTAATACCCTGGTAAAAGGAACGCTGCCGTTCTTAATCCCGTTAGTGATTTCGCTTGTGCTGCTTTCTGCATTTCCGCAAATCTGTCTTTTTATTCCGGGGTTATTTTCTTAATAATTATAGGGCATTGCTTAAATCTTGGTTAGCTTTTAGTGATGCCTTTATATCAATTTGTCAGTTCTATATTCTTGGGCATCTCTAAAAACTCGGTTAGATTTGCTTCGCATCCTTCGGAATAGAGGGTCACTCTTATCAATACTACGCCCTTGCTCAATAATAATGCATAATTTATAATCAAAAATTACTTTATGAGGTATTACATTAGATGCACAAAAAGTATGTTTTTTTAGATTCGGGGATAGGCGGCTTGCCATACTTCCGGTATTTTCATAAAAAAGCGCCGCACGCATCGGCTGCATATATAGCGGATTTGGAACATTTCCCCTACGGAGAAAAAACGCGCGGGGAAGTAATTCAGTATGCCCTTGATGTTACGGAAAGAATAATAAACCGCTTGGATCCCGCAATGGTTATTGTAGTGTGCAATACAATGTCAACCGCTGCCCTCGATACGCTGCGCAAACATTTTTCCATTCCCTTTGTCGGTACCGTACCGGCGGTAAAGGTCGCGGCGGAAGTCAGTACGAATAAGCATATCGGGATTATCGCCACGGCACGGACAATCAACGATCCGTATCTTGATAAACTGATTGAATCATTTGCCGCCGATTGTACTATCGAAAAGCGGGCGGATGCGGAACTGGTCGCAAAGATTGAAAACGGACTTATCACCGCTTCTGATGAAGAAAAACAAAAAGCGATAGCGCCTGCAATCCGGCAGTTTAAGGCGGCCGGTGTCGATACGATTGTACTGGCGTGCACTCACTTTTTGCATCTTGCAGATACCTTTGCCGAATGCGCCGCTCCGGAAATTAAGGTTGTCGATTCCTTACCTGGCGTGGTTTCCCATGCATTGGATGTGCTGCCTCCGCCGGCCGGTGAGGAAGCATCCCGCAGCAGTTGCTATGTTACCAGCGAAATCACCGAGCGTATCGACCGGCTGTACCGCAGCTATTGCGAACTTTTTGATCTCGACTGGCAGGGAGCGCTGTAATGCAGGGGCTGGTATTAAGCGGCGCAAACAATTTTTTTGCAGTACGCACGCCCGACGGTACCGTTATGCGTTGTTCAATTAAGGGAAAGAAACTGAAAGAAATTCGCGGCTATTACAATCCCTTAGCGCCGGGCGATACAGTCGATATTGAATACGACGCCCTGCATCCCGAGCAGGGACAAATCACGGCGCTTGTGCCGCGGCGCAACGGCTTTGTTCGCTGGAACCAAAAAACCCGCAGCCCTCAGCTCTTAGCGGCAAACATCGATTTGCTGCTTTGCGTTACCACTCCTGCCAATCCCCCCTTCCGTCCGCGCTTTACCGACCGCGCACTGGTGCAAGCCGCCGCGGAAGGTATCCCCGCACTTATCATTGTGAATAAAATCGACTTGGGCATTTCGGAACCGGTGAGGGAACGGATACGGGATTGGCAGCGCATCGGC
>CAUVKE010000141.1:0-4428 GCA_963552415.1 uncultured Treponema sp. | reverse complement strand
ATATGAAACAGCAGAAGCGCAGCATAAACCGATTCGGAATATTGTATTGGAAGATCAAGCAGCGCAGCTTGAACAGCCGGAAGAATCGCTGATCCGTCAAATGGAAGAGAACTTGACGGTTATGCTGAAAGCGATTGAGAACGGTAGTAAGCCCGAAGTTAAATCGACCAGCGGATTAACCGGCGGAGATGCATACCGGCTCAAACAGACGATTTCGGAAGGTAAACACCTTTGCGGAGACCTTATGTCAAATGCTATTCAGATGGCGATGGCAGTCTCCGAAATAAACGCCGCAATGGGAAAAATTGTTGCAACTCCGACAGCAGGCTCCTGCGGAATCTTGCCTGGTGCATTAGGAGCGCTAATAAAAGTACGCAAGATTCCCCAGGAAGAGGCAGTGTTGTCCCTGTTTACAGCCGGGGCTATCGGCATGGTGGTAGCAAACAAGGCGTCGATTGCAGGGGCTTCAGGCGGTTGTCAAGCTGAGTGCGGCACTGCCTCCGCAATGGCAGCAGCGTGCATTGTGGAACTCTTAGGCGGCACACCAAAGATGGCAGCGCATGCCGTAGCAATAGCGCTCAAGTGCATCCTTGGATTGGTATGCGATCCCGTCGCCGGCTTGGTGGAAATTCCCTGCATTAAACGGAATGCCTCCGGCGTTACGCTTGCCTTTACCGCTGCGGAATTGGCGCTCGCAGGTATTAAAAGTGCAATTCCCGTCGACGAAACAATAGAAGCCCTCAAGCAGGTCGGCGACGGACTCCCCTCAGCACTCCGAGAAACCGCCCAAGGCGGTTTAGCAATAACGCCGACAGGACAAGCCTTTGAACGGCAGGTATTCGGCACACGGGCGCCGCTAACAGTCATTCCGTGCAGTACTTGCGGCTCATGCGGCAATTGCGGATAATACCCTGCAGGTATAGAGCATCTCCATTTTTAGCGACGCCCTATTCTCTTAAAATAAATTTTTTTTTAAATTTCCTTTTATGACGGTTGCAAGGATCTTGAATTGCTTATCAAATACGATAAGATCACCTTCGTATCCCGGCATAATGGAACCCCGTTTGGAATACCGCATAATTTCCGCCGGATTTGCAGAACCGAAGCGGACGGCGGTCTCTACTGGAAAGCCGAAAGACACAAGATTCTTTACCCCGCGAATCATCGAAAGACTTGAACCGGCAATAACACCGTCCGCCTTACGATGGAAACATCCGCCTTGGTGCACAACTTCTTCTCCGTTTGCAATCAGCGTACCTTCATGCTGTTCCGTCGGCTTGAGACTATCGGTTATTAAAACAATCTTGTCGATCGGTTTATCCCGTGCCAATAGCCGGATAAGGTCAGGATGAACATGGATACCGTCTGCAATAATCTCGCAGGACATTTCCGGATGGATTAAAATCGCGCCGACAGCTCCCGGGTTACGGTGGTGCATTTGGCTCATCGCATTAAAAAGGTGCGTCGAATGTAAAATCCCCGCCTGCATTCCTTCAAGCATATTCTCGTAGAGCGCATTCGTATGCCCCGCCTGCAGCACAATATTTTTTTTAATGCAGTAAAGCGCCAACTCGCGCATATTTTTAAGCTCGGGAGCGACCGTCATATTGACAATATTTCCGTTTGAAGCAGCCCAAAGCTTATCCATCAAATCCAAATTAACGGGACTGATTGCGGAAGGGCTTAACGCTCCGGGTTTTTCCGGCGAAATGAACGGACCTTCAAGATGAATCCCCATGATGGTCGCTCCTTCTTCATGTCCCATCGCATCGACGATCGCGCGAATACATCCTGTCATGTTTTCCGGTTCTGTCGGATACAGCGTAGGATTAAAGGCTGTTACGCCGTATTCGGCAAGAGCCTTTGACATTTCGAGGATGGAATCCGCAGAGCTATCCTCCGTTCCAAACCCTGCAAAGCCGTGAATGTGGGTATCGATTAACCCCGGAGCAATATACGCCTTATCAACATCGATGATACGCACGTCCGGAGAAAAACGTTTATTTAAAAAGCGGCGCTCGCTAAAGACATCCTCAATCTTGCCGTCCTTAACATAGACACAACCGTTTTCCATTAATGAGTAACCGGTTACTACTGTCGCGTTATGAAAACAAAGTGCTTTTTCCATGACTTTCTCCGTTATTCGGTCGATTTTATCAAAAAAATGTTAAAAAGCCTAGAGCTCGGGTGGCTGCATCAAGTGGCTGCAACTTCTGTACTGACCGCATCAGACATTTTCCTAAAAAAATGTATTTTGGGATAACATTTTATTGAAAAGTATGTTATAATGATCCAATATGGATTCTCAGGGAAGCAAATTACCCGATTTGCGCTTTAAACGGCAGAATATGACCATCGGAGCGCGAAACAGGATAATAAAAAATATTTATCATCTCATAAAAGCGCACCGTTCATTCTTGATTGTCGGTCACGAAGGCCCTGATGAAGATTGTTATGCTTCGGTCGTCGCAGGCGCACTATTGCTGCGTAAGTTTAATAAACATGTCAGCATATTTTTAGAATCCCTGCCGCCGGAAAACCTTAAATTTCTCAATTCCATCTGCAAATATAATAAAATTAATGTATACTATGGAACAATGCCGACGATCCGCTCCGTTGAAGTGCTCTGCATCTTTGACACACCCAAACCGGCTATGATCGCTGCAAACGGTTGTATTCATACTTTTTTACACAACCCTGCTATTCCAAAACTTGAAATCGATCATCACTTCGGTTCAGATGCCGCATATATCGGAGATACCGACTATTCTTTAGTTCTCCATGCATCAAGTACCTGCGAGATTTTATGTAGAATATGTTATAAATTGGCCAATCATCCTGAACTACGCCAACGGTACAGCATCGAAGAGCTTTATTCGCGGAATCTGGTGCTGACGCTCCTGACTGGTATGCTTGGCGACGCAAAAATGGGAAATTATATTTCCAACCCGCACGATAAAGAAGTGTTCGATTACTTTTCCAAGCATCTCAATTTGATGTTGCGGATAAGTACTCATTCATCGGGACGAACGAAAAAAATTGAGTCGATGGAACGGCTCCTTGATGTGATGGAAACGACAGATGCAGAAACTGAAAAAGCATATAATGCCATCATTGACCGCGCAGTATATACCGGACGCATCGGTGAGGTCATCTTGTCGGAAGATGAATTGAATGCGCTCTTTGAAAGTATCGAATATGCACAGTTTACCGGTATGATTAAGCTGGCAACCAATGCCATTGCGGAAAAAGCTGGAGGCATAGGAATTTCCGCCTATTATGATTCGCCCGATAAGTCCAATAAAATACAATGCCGAATCCGTGCAAGCGAAGCGGCACGGGGAATCAATTTACATCCGGTTCTTAGTCATTTTAAGCTTACTGACGGAGGCGGACATCCCGGCGCTATAGCTTTTCGTCTGCCCCGCGAATCCGGAGACTCTCTGCAGGCGCTATTTGCAGATATAAAATCCTTCATTCAAGAAACACTATTGATATGAAGCACAATTTTCAATTATTAATGGAACAAACGATCGCAGAGCTTGGCGATTCCTTTACCGCTGGAAAGCCTCCGCGTCTCATGCTCCATTCATGCTGTGCACCATGCAGTTCTTCGGTAATAAAACGGCTTGCAGGGTATTTTAAGCTAACCGTTTTCTATTATAATCCTAACATTGATACCCAGCTTGAATACCGTACACGGGCGGATGAGCAAATCCGTTTAATTGAACAATATAATACGTCAAAAGCATTTCCATACCAAATCGATTATACGATACGGGACTATAATCATGAACAATTCCTTAAAATAGCGGAAGGCTATATGGATTGCCCTGAAGGCGGAGAGCGGTGCTTCCGCTGCTATCGGCTCCGGCTTGCTGCAACGGTACGCGAGGCAGCAGCTCACGGTTTCGATTTTTTCTGTACGACACTTTCGCTCAGTCCGCTTAAAAGCGCGGCAAAAATCAATGAAATCGGCATGGAACTTGCCACAGACAAGTGCCGGTGGCTGCCGAGCGACTTTAAGAAAAAAGACGGCTATCTGGAGTCCATTAGACTCAGCAAGGAGTTGGGGTTGTATAGGCAAGAGTACTGCGGCTGCGAATTTTCAAAAGGCTAACGGAAAGAAGGGGGCTGCAAACCATCAACGTATTAGAACAAACAGGGATGTACATTTTTGACGATGACGGTGGTTCTACACAGTCTCTAAAAACATATCCGCAATTCCCTTTATCGGATATGATAAATCATTTCCTTACAGAACAAACTTATAGGCTTGATGTTTTTAGAGGTTCCCTAATGTTTTTTAGAACTCCCATCCGATACCCAACTGAGGTTGGATGATATATTTTGGGAATCCTTTTCCCTGTCTTATTGGAATAACATGGTCAATATTGATTTCCACATAGAGCCTTTTATATACATACA
>CAUVKE010000140.1:0-4442 GCA_963552415.1 uncultured Treponema sp. | reverse complement strand
ATGGCCGTGCGCTCCGCTGGAACACAAATATATTTCTCATTTCCCGGAAGAGCGGCTGATATGGTCGTACGGTTCCGGTTACGGCGGGAATGCCTTGCTGGGTAAAAAATGCTTTGCGCTGCGTATCGCTTCCGTGCTTGCACGGGATGAAGGCTGGCTTGCCGAACACATGCTCATCTTAAAAATTACCAATCCCGAAGGAAAATCAAAGTATATTACCGGCGCTTTCCCCTCCGCCTGCGGCAAAACGAACCTCGCAATGCTTATTCCCACCATCCCCGGATGGAAGGTTGAAACCGTTGGGGACGACATCGCGTGGATGAAGTTCGGTAAGGACGGCCGCCTGTATGCCATTAACCCCGAAGCGGGCTTCTTCGGCGTAGCGCCGGGAACATCCGACCAATCAAACAAGAACGCAATGGAATCGGTAAAAGAAAATACCATCTTTACCAACTGCGCCTTGACGGAAGACGGCGATATATGGTGGGAACAAATCGGCTTCCCTGCAAAGGGTAAGCTGGTGGACTGGAAAGGCAAGACCCGCGATGCGCTGCCCACGGATAAAAGCCCGAAAGGCGAAGAATTTGCGCATCCGAATGCCCGCTTTACCGCGCCTGCCAAGCAGTGCCCGGCGATTGCAAACGAATGGGAAGACCCCAAAGGGGTACCGATTTCCGCATTCTTGTTCGGCGGCCGCCGCCCCAGTACCATTCAGCTGGTACACCAATCCCGCGATTGGAACCACGGTGTATTCCTCGGCTCCATTGTCGGTTCCGAAATTACCGCCGCTGCGCTCGACTTAAAAGTCGGCAGCATCCGCCGTGACCCGTTTGCCATGCTCCCCTTCTGCGGGTACAACATGGGCGACTACTTCCAGCACTGGATTAATATCGGTAAAAAATCGACGGCGGACAAATTGCCCAAGATTTTCTACGTCAACTGGTTCCGCAAAGACTCAGACGGTAACTTTATCTGGCCCGGCTACGGAGAAAACAGCCGCGTACTCGCATGGATATTCGACCGCTGCGACGGCAAAGACAATGCCGTAGAAACTGCTATCGGTTGGATGCCTAAAGACGGCGCGATCAATACCGAAGGACTTGACGTGTCGAAGGAACAGATGAAGGAAATCCTTTCGGTAGATGCTGAAGGCTGGAAGAAAGAAATTGCGGATATCCGCGAAAATCACTATCCTAAATTCGGCAATAAACTGCCTAAAGAGCTTACCGAAGCCTTAAATACGCTGGAGAAACGTCTCGGCTAACCAGCTGAACAGAAACCGTATGGAATCAAAGAAACTGTCCGGAAACTGATGTTTTTGGACAGTCCCGTTCCCTACTATATATTATATTCGAGAAACTGCCGCACAAAGGAGGAACCGCGATGCAAATTTTTGATACTCATGCTCATATCGGATTGCTGTATGACGATCCTCTTGCGCAGTTACGCGCTATTCAAGAAGCAAAACGGGCTTCTGTTGTCAGGATTCTCAGTATTTGCAACAGCCTGCATGATTTCTATTCGGTATATGAAACGCTCAAAACCGATCAGTCGGTATACTATGCCATTGGCGTGTCTCCGTCGGAGGTAACGGCTCCGGGTAAAGATTGGGCCGTTCAAGTTGAAAAAGGATTGCAGTTGCCGGGAGTTATTGCCGTCGGGGAGACGGGACTCGACTACTATAAAAAATATGGAGATCAGCGCTCGCAGATTGAGCTGTTTATTACACAGCTGGAGATAGCAGCAAAGGCAAAAAAGCCGGTTGATATCCATAACCGGAACGCAGGACAGGATGTGCTGAACATCCTGTCCGAACGGATACCCGAGGCAGGCGGTATTTTACATTGCTATTCCGAAGATGCCGATTTTGCCCGGCTTGCACTGAAGTTGCCGCTCTATTTTTCGTTTGCGGGCAATCTTACATACCGGAATGCCCGTAACTTGCACGAAACGGTACGGATGCTGCCGCTTGACCGCATTTTGGTTGAATCCGAAAGCCCGTTTATACCGCCTGCGCTGTACCGGAAGGAACGGAATATGCCGGCAAACACCGTTGTTACGGTTGAGTTTATGGCGAGGCTTTTAAAGATCGATATGGAAGTGCTTGCCGCCCAGCTATGGAAGAACAGTTGTAAAGCATTCAACTTGCCGGAATGAACGAATTGAGTGCAATGGAAACCGGCGGAACCGAAAGCGGGTTGTACCGGCCGGTATCGATAGGGAATTTAACACTTCCCGGCAATATTTTTTTAGCGCCGGTTGCGGGGTATTCTGACAGGAGCTTCCGTTCTATCTGTGTTGATTGGGGGGCGGATTTTACCTATACTGAAATGGTTTCGTCGGAAGCATACGTTCGCAATTCGGCAAAAACGGAAAAGCTTATCGCCCGTTCGCATAACGAGCGGCGGTACGCGGTACAGATATTCGGTGCAAATCCCGACTTTATGGCGGAAACGGCGGTGCGTATCATTGAACGGTACCACCCCGACTGTATCGATATCAATGCCGGTTGCCCCATGCCGAAAATCACCAAAACGGGGGCTGGTTCTGCGTTGATGCGGAATCCCGAAAAGCTCTACGCGGCGGTTAAGGCGGTTACGGAAGCAGTCGGCAAAATGGAAGCGATGATGCGTACCGCCGTTCCGGTAACGGTAAAGATACGTTCCGGCTGGTCGCAGGCGGAACTGACATGGAAGGAAGCCGCCGCTGCTGCTGTTGAGGCAGGGGCAGCAGCACTGACTATTCATCCCCGTACCTGTGTGCAGTGCTACAGCGGAACGGCGGATTGGGATATTCTTGCGCAACTTGTGCAGATGATGCAGGGGCGTATTCCCGTATTCGGTTCAGGCGATTTGTTCACTCCGCAGGCAGCACGGGATATGCTTTCTTCGACTAAATGTGCGGGCGTTATGGTTGCGCGCGGAGCTATGGGCAATCCCTTTATCTTTCGGCAAACACGGGAATTGTTACAAACCGGTACCTATTCCGAAATATCGCCCGAAGATAAAATAGGGACGGCAAAAAAAGAACTTGCACTGCTGTGCGAAGAAACAGGCGAACAGATAGCCTGCCGCGAAATGCGCAAACGGTTCGCAGCCTATACCAAGGGGATTGCAGGCGGGGCAAAACTTCGCGAGCAGTTGGTGCAGGCATGCTCTGTGCAGGACTATGAAAGGATTTTAGAGAACTACTTTGTAAGCGGTGCGGCCGCATACCGATAATAGAAGGTGAGGGGTGTTATGTTTAGTTTTATCAATGCTATTATTACGGCAATAAAAGATTTATTTGAAAGCATTTTTCTTTCCTCTTCACCGGAGTATCAAAAAAAGCAGCAGCTCAAAAGCTATGTATTGGAACTCAAAAAATTGCATCCTCCGCTCTATCGGAGCGAAAAAATATTACTGCCGGCGTTTGGTTCTTTGCTGTATCAAATTTATCATTTTTTACAGCCGGTAAAAGCTATACTGGACAAGACTGTTAATTCTCCTGATATCCGTGCAGCCGAAAAATATCAAGCTCTTTTTTTTGAAATAATTCTGTCGCAAGAGCAGACAAAACAACATCGTAGTTTTACCTTTCAAGAGCGTAACCTCGTTTTATCAAAGTGTAAAAACTATCAGGAAACGGAACAGAAACTGCAGACACAAATACAGGATTTTAAAAACTTTATGCGGGTGTTTACTACACCGACATTTAAAAAACGCGAAGAAGAATTGATTAAACTTTTTTTCCTCTCGGACTTGTGCGACTTTGACTATGCTTCTTTCCTCAGTCGCTTTAGCAATAATTTACAGCTTAATGCGGAGATACCCACTGCGATTGCACAAGATAGTTTTGAAGAAGTGTTTGGCGGTGATGTGATAAAGAATTTGCTGGACTTCCAATTTATTGTAAAACATATTTCCATTACACAAGCAACTATTGACAACGTTATTTTTTTGGCGCGGAGCCTGGGAAACTTTACCGACGAAATGGGAGCAAAACTGGAAAAAACGCTGCAAACCGTCGAAACTCTCCTTGCGAATCAGTTAAAACGGACAAGCATACCGATGATGTTGAAATTAATCAAAGATGATCCTAGTTTTGAAGAAAAAGTAACCGTTTCCGAATCAAAACCGCTGCAGGAATATGTTGACCGAAGTATCGAAAACTTTCAGGCCGATTCAAAGCGTCTTTTAACAATCACTAAAGAAACTAATATTACCGGTTTAATAGAAAAATGCTTTGGAAGCGCCTCATTGAAGCCGTTGGATGGCTATAATGACACGATTAACAATGCCCTTCAACAGTTTTCGACGGTTTTTTTCGACTGGGTAAGACCAATGCAGTTGTTAAAGACCTTTACCGAAATCAACTTTGAAATCCATTACAAAACTTTCTTAAAATCGTTATTGATCGAAGGCTTTTTTGCAAACAAGCAGATCGAAAGTCAATATGCAGCA
>CAUVKE010000139.1:0-4445 GCA_963552415.1 uncultured Treponema sp. | reverse complement strand
TGGTACAGATGACGACGACACAGCCGAAGACGTTGATTCCGATACGGAAGAGCCGGTTTTCTTCGACGATATAGAAGCGGTTAAGCAGGACTTGCTTTCAACACAGCATACAGACGAACAAAAAGAAAAAGAGGCGGAATCCGCTCCGGAAAAGGATACAAAGGATACAAAAGAAACTATGGATACAATAACTGCAACTTCCCAACAGTCTACCCCTGAGCAAGATAAAGCAACCGAATTGTTGATGCAAATTGCCCACGAAATCAGCGATCTGAAAGCAGAGCTGAACAGCTTAAAAGTGGGTATGGATGCTCACACAAAAGCAATTTCCGAAGCAGCGGTAAAAGATTCAGGTGATCACCAAGAAGAAAAAATCGCCGATACGGAAAGTTCAGGCTTTTTCAGTGATGACGATACCGATGAAACCATTGCTCTCACCGGTGATGAGTTAAACAATATCCTTATTACCGCTGATTTTACCGAAGAACAAAACAGCGAAGAAGGAGAGCGGACTGCTGCCGATGAAGGATCTGCCGCAGCTCCTACCGAAAACTATGAAGTGCCACCTGTATTGACCAAGGACATCGATCCTGATATGGAAGGGGCGTCGACTGCAAAGCAAACCTTTGAGGACAGTATTGCGGAAATTTCATCGGCTGATACGGATAGCGCCCACAAATCCGAAACGGAAGGAGAAAAACTCCTTGCGTCCGATCCTGTCTTTAATGTAGAAGCGGCGCCTATCACATCTCTCCCCGAAGATCTTAGTTACCTTGACGATCAATCGGACGTTGCGGCTGAAGATGCTGAGCTTGTCGAAGAAGCTTCATCAGATCAGCAAGATGTGGCCGAACTTGAAGAAATTGAAGAAGCGGAACCTGCGGACGATAAAACCGACTTTGAAGATATAAACGTTGAATCTTTCGATATTCCTTCTGAGCAGGAGATTGAAGTTCCCTCGCCGGATGCGGAATCGTCGGAAGAAGAGGTCCAGCTCGACGCGGAAGCTACGGAAAATCGTACGATTCACGAACTTCAAAATGACGATGATTTCCAGAACCCGTTTGCAGATGAATCAACTATCTCGGAATCGGAGATAAAAGAAGAAATTATTGAAGAACCTTTTATCGCTGAAGCACCTGCAAGCGAATCGGATGTCGAAGAACCTAAGCAGGAAACATTGCTGCAAGCTGCGAGTAAAAAACGGGAAACTACCGTTTCCATTCCGTTAGAGCTGAAAAACGAGATTAAATCGGTTCTCTCCTATATGGATCAGCTGTTGGAAGCCTTGCCCGAAAAAAAGATTGAAGAGTTTGCCAAATCAGAATATTTTGAAACCTACAAGCATCTTTTTGAAGAATTAGGCATTTCCTAATCCGCATATTTCACTTCGCCGCTATGCAATTCCGCATAGCGGTTGACTGCCTTCCCCATGCTTCCTTTTCGTCTCCATTCAAAATACAATCCAAATAAAGAAGCGGAACAGTTTGTCTCCGCCATTGAAGGCAAGCCTTCCATTATCGTCATAACGGAGCCAGGAGAATCTTACCTCGCACCCGTACTGAAAGCACAATTTCCTGATGCAAAGCGTATTGCGGTGCGCTACAGCAAAACACTTTTTTTGGATTCCGATTATCTTTGGGATGCCGTCTGGAGACCGGGAAACGGCAGTTTGCCTTTTTTTCTGCTGTCTCATATACCCGATGAAAAACTGGGGGCAACCCGTTTTTTAAGCTGGAAAGCTGCCGACAAAGCTTTTCCCGATGCGGCGGATACGGTCTGGAAAAACATCCGGTCTGCAATCGATATACTTACCAGCATCATGCACACCCGCTCCTTCTTCGGAAATAAATGGCTTAAAAACACCGTCGCTAATTTTATCGGCCTTGAACACCCTGCGACGCTGCATTTCGGCGAACGGGATTTTATCTTAGCCGGAGCAGGCCCGAGCTTAGAACAGCTCACCGCGGCTCAAGCGGCGCCCTACGCTATCCTTGCAGTATCATCAGCGTGTGCTGCCTTGACGGCGCGGCATATTCCGATAGACCTGTGCGTCAGTACCGACGCCGGCTACTGGGCATTGCCGCATTTTGACCGGCTGCCTGCCGATATTCCTGTCGCATTTCCGCTCGAAGCGGCCGTTCCCGCATTGATACTAAAAACGCATCCCTGCCTACCGCTTTCCTATAATTCTCCGCTGGAAACGGCACTTTTTACGGCAGCGAACCTGCAACCGCTTACTGCCCGAGAAAACGGCACGGTAACGGGCACAGCCTGCGAACTGCTGTTACGGCATACCGACCGGAATATCATACTTGCCGGCGTCGATTTGGCAGCTGCAAAAGGTTTTACCCATGCACGCCCCCATGCAAGCATCGCACGTCTGTTTGCTGCAGCGAACAGACTCCATCCGCTTGCAGAGACGCTCGCCGTGCAAAACTTTGCGGCACAATCCCTTGAAACCTACCGGCAATGGTTTTTGCAGCTGCCGCCTGAATCCGCACGGAGACTTGCCCGCGCCGGTACGGGAGGCGCCCCGCTTCCGAATATCAAACCGATAGCCCTAACAGTCTGCACTTCCAATAACACGCAAACAGCAACACCGCTTTCGGCAGTCCCCTACCCTACGCCTTCCCGTCAGGAGCGCACAGAGATAGCCCGTTCCCTGTTAAACACGCTGCGTACCGAAATTCCGGCGTTAATCGCAACGGAACCGGCGCAGCTCGCGGCAGATGCTGCGGCACTCGAAAAACAGATATGCGCCTTATGCAGCTATACCGCTTATTGTAATGTGATAAAAAATCCTATGGATACAAAAGCGCAAACAAACTTAGTGGAACAGGTCAGCCGTGTAGTCGGCGCACTCATTAAAAGGATAGAAGCATGGCAGTCTTAGAGAAGAATCTTGCTGCGATAAACATCAAACAGCCAGGACTCGCAGAAAATCTCCGGCGTGCTCACGTAGGGGCTGCTTATAAGGGGGTTGTACCGGCAAAAACAGGGGAACCGGTGCCGCTCTTTGCATCGGGACAGGCGCTGCAGTCCCTCTATAATCCAGCACGTGAGGCAGAACGCACGGTTACCGCAGCAACCGGCTTTATGCTCTTTTGCGGACTGGGGAACGGCATCCATATCAAAGTTTTTTTAGATAAATCCCCTCAATCCTTTTGCGCAATTACGGAATCCGATTACGAATCCTTCAAACAGCTGCTTTCGCTCATCGACTATACGGAGCTATTAGCCGACGACAGGGTATTCCTCTTGCCGCCCTGCACCGACGCCACTTTTGAAACCGCGCTTACAGCGGTCTATTTACCGGCCGTACACGGTACTTTCGGCTATCATATTTTAAGAACATGGAATGAATACTATAAAACTCAAATAACAGATTTACCGCGGCAAATCGAGCACGCACTCGAAAAAATCAAAGCGGATTTTTCGGTTCAAGTTCATTTCGGGAAAATCTGGCTGCGCAATATCTTTTTAAATTTGCGCCTTGCAGGTTCCGTCAATCCCGCATACCCGCAAACTGATACCGACCGAACAGCGCTCATACTAGGGGCGGGTCCAAGTTTGGAAGAAGGATTATCGTTGCTGAAAAAAAAAAGGCAACGGTACACAGTCTTTTGTACCGACACCGCCTTTCCCGCGGTATGCGCAAACGGGATTATACCTGAATTCTTCATCGCGATTGACCCGCAGCATATCTCGTATCAACATACCATCGGCGTCATTCCCAAAGAGACGATCGGTATTTTCGACCTTTCGGCACAAACCGCAGGAGCGCGCCGTTTTTGTGAAAACGGCAATGCTTTCTTTTTTACGGCAGGCGGGCACCCGCTCGTCCAAACAGCTGCGCTTTTTTCTCCCTTTCCGCCGCTTACCACGGGATCCGGTACTGTTGCCGTCGCCGCCTATCATGCCGCCCAAGCGCTCGGTTACCGGCATATTGAATGCAGCGGAATGGACTTTGCCTATACCGGCGGCAAGGCATATAGCCGCGGCACCTATCTTTCGGCGCAATTTGCCGACAGCGCGGCATACACTTGCCCGCAAGAGCACTCGTTTGTCCGTCTTATGTTCCGTACCGAAACCTATAACGAACAGACCTCAAAAGGCATCACCTATCGCACGGCGCTCTTGGATTCCTATCGGGCAGCTTTTGAAGCGGAAAAACACAGCATCATCCGCTGGCAACAGGCCGACTTTCAGCAATTCCCGTATACGGAATTTCTTATCTCCTTTACCGAAAGCTTAAAACAAAACAGCCGGAATGCCGTCATGCCGCTACTCCCTGCACTTGCATGGTGTAAAGCTCATAGAAAAGGAAATTTGACCGATATGGAACTTGTATCGGAATTCATTTCGGAGTATACTGATTTATGATGAAAAAAATATTGATGTCGGTCTATGCCGCATGCGCATTGCTTGTTATTATTGGAAGT
>CAUVKE010000138.1:0-4468 GCA_963552415.1 uncultured Treponema sp. | reverse complement strand
GTAGAGGTATCCCCAAAATGCGCCGGGGTATACGTCGCGGTGCCCTGCTGCTTGCTGCCATGACGGAGTACAACCGTCTATTTTTCCTTGTATTAAATGATGATAAAACAGCGGATCATGCAACCTGCCTTGATGCCCGTCAAGGCTTTCATACGAAACTGCCACCCCCTCGGTAAACGAGAGCGGCAATACCGGTAAAAAATAAATGAGCGATATGGCATGGGTTAATTCATGATAAAAAACCTTGAGCATCACATCGCTCAAACTGCCGAGCGTACCGTCTTCCGGAATCGTATCAAATATGACAATGCGCGGATACGGAAAAAAGGTAAAATAACCGTTTAAGCCTTCTGCTCCGGCAACAAGGTATACCGGCATTCTACCCAAAATTTTCTTATTGAGGCGGGCGGCAATTTCATCGGCGTAGCCGTCTGCGTATTCGGCAAGCAGCGCAGCACTTTTTTCGGATTCCTTTGCATAAATGATGTCAAAGTACTTTGTTTTGTGTAGCGATAATCCGGCGGCAAAAACCTGCGCCGCTAGCCCGAAAGAACATATAATGAGAAAGAGAATCTTTTTACTTGAAAACATACAGAAGCAGTAACGTAAAAAAAACGCCGTGTCAAGCGTTTTCAAGGCGCAGTTGTTTTGATTATGGAAATTTGTGCCGTGTACCTTCCATAATTGACGAAAATAGTATACAATTGCCCTGCTTTATAGTAAGGATGATCTGTGAATACCTCGAAGAAAAATGTGCATTTATGCTTTTGCGTACAACTTTCCATCTCTTATTTGCAGCAGATTGATAAAAATGATATTACATCGCTGTATAAATCTTTTTTTTCCGGTATTCAAGCGGAAGAAAAACTGCCTCTGACTATTTTTGCTGCAGAAAGCTTTTTAGAGTGGCAGAAAGGGAAGCGTCAAGCATATACGATGTTGCTTAACAATATGCTTTCCCGTAAACAAATTGAGCTTCTGGGCGGAGGATATTACCAGCCATATCTCTCGCTCTTGCCGCCTCCCGATGTTATCGGGCAAATTGAGATGATGACTTCTGCTATCCGTACCCATTTCGGAAAACGGCCGCGCGGTCTTTTTTTAACCGCTTCCGCGTGGACACCATCGCTCATCACTCCGTTTACTCGGTGCGGTATGGAATATTGTCTCCTCGATTATCGCCTATTTTCTCAATATAGAGAACAAAATAGTCAAAATATTGATTTTTCTCCTGCAATTGTTGAAGATAAAGGAAAAACAATAACCGTATTTCCATATATTCCCGATGATCCTGATTTTCTAACCCGTACGCCGCAGGAATTTTATGAAAAATTAGCAGCTACGGCCCCGTTAACAGGGGAGTCAATGTATCTTCTTTTCCTACCGGTTAAAACCTATATAAAATGCCTCGAAAAGAATAAAGATGGGCAGAACTGGTTTTCTTCTTTTATTGATATATGCAATCAACCGGATTCGGTCATACGGCTTACCCATACGGCTGAATTGATGAAGCGGCGGCGCCCGCATCTGCCGGTATACGTCGATTCAAATACCATTCTTTGCAATACGCCGACAGGACATGCGGTGAAACATACCATTACGCTGCAGCGTGATGCCTTTAAAATTTATTCAAAAATGATGTACGTGAATATGTTAGCAAACGGTATGAAAGGCGATAAGGCGCGTAAAAAATATGCCTTACAAGAGCTATGGAAAGCACAAAATGCAGAGCTTTTCGCGCTGGAATCTTGTATCCCCGAATATCATAACGAATTACGCTGCATTGCCTATCGAAAACTGCTCGTTGCCGAAAAGCAAACGCGGCTTCCGGGGATATTTACCGAAGGCCTTACCCGATATGATATCGATATGGACGGGTGTAAAGAAGTCTTATCGCAGCGTTCATCATTAAATATGTATGTGCATCATCACGGTGGAAAGATTTTTGAATGCGATGTATTCTCCGCTTATAAAAATTATTCCGATATGCCGCTCGAGCATTCAGGAATGTTTATCGACTATCTCTTATCGGAAACCGCTTTGCAGCGCCTCAAAGACGGGCAGACGGAAGCGCTTACAACGGTGTTTTCCAATAATACCTATCAGGAAACCGAAATTAATACAATCCGTTCGGAGGTGAAACTATCTACTGCCGGTTTATTTAATACCACCGGCGTTGAACAGCCGGAGCCGGTTTCTCTGCGTAAACAATACACCTTTTTTCCCGAAGGTGCGCAGGTTCAATATATTTTAAAAAACGACAGTCCTTTTAATCTTTCCGCTTATTTTGTTGTTGAAATTGACATTGCATTGGCAGAAACCAATTCCATTATGCCTTCTTTATCACTGTATGATTGCGAAGAAAACAAAAAAAAGGACAGCAGTATCATTACCGGTGTATTTGATAAGGTTTCATGGGTGCAGCTTGAAGACCCCGAAGGAAAGATGCTGTTTACAATGGAAGCAAATGAAGTACCCGGTCTTATCGTTATTCCCGTTTACGGTATCTGCAAAAGAGCAGCTGAGCCGGCCAGTCAGCTGATACGCGGTGCGCGCATATTTTTTTATTGGAAAACCGATTTAAATCCGAATTATGAAACCGAAAAAATGCTCTTTTTAAAGATAAAAAATAGAAAAACATCGCGAACGGCGGCTTCGGCGGCCGCACACACCGACTAACGTTTACAACTTTAGCAAAAAACTGATGAAACAATTACCACAATCGTTTTCGTTTTCTACGCCGCATGGGACTACGCAGGTTTGGTACTCAGATACCATCAGGCTCCCTGAACTTCCGGAAGAGAAGGGGAGGGTAGACGCATTGTACGTATGCGACGAACATACGCTCCCGCTCTTACGGCAAGCTGAAAATTTTTCCGCTCAAGTACCGATGGTCGTATTACCGGCAGGGGATGAAGCAAAAAACTTAAAAAACCTTGCGCTTATTGCTGAAAAAGCTGCTGAATACGAACTTGACCGGCACGCTTGTTTTATTGCGTTCGGCGGCGGTGTCGTGTGCGACATAACCGCCCTTGCTGCTTCGCTCTATATGCGCGGTGTACCGTGTATTCTAGTGCCGACAACCGTGCTCGCAATGGCTGACGCAAGCATCGGTGGCAAAACGGCAGTTAACCTTTCCGGTTATAAAAACCTGATCGGTACGTTTTACGCCGCCTCATCGATTATCCTCTGTTTTCCGGTGCTCCGTTCCTTGCCGGAAGCCGAATACCGCTCCGGCCTTGCGGAAATACTGAAAACAGCCGTCCTTTACGATACCGAACTATATCAGATGTTCTTAACGCAATATGATGCAATTACTCGCAGAGAAAGCCTCTATGTTACAAGGCTGATACGTCGCGCAGTAGAGGCTAAGGCGCGAGTTGTAGAGCGGGATTTTACCGAGCAAGGAGAGCGTACTTTCTTAAATTTCGGACATACCTTCGCACATGCGCTCGAAAGTTTAACTCATTTTTCCGTACCGCACGGAGATGCCGTCGCGTGGGGCATATCTCGTGCCTTGGCCGTAAGCCTCCGCCTCCAGCTTACTCATAAAAACTATGTAGATTCCCTTACTGCTCTTCTTGAACACTATGGCTGGTATACCACTCCCATCTATCCCGGTATTAAGCCCGATAACGGTTCTTTTGCGGATGCGATTATCGCACGCATGAAAAAAGATAAAAAGAACCGAGGAGGGGTGATTCGGCTTGTTCTTCAGGAAAATATCCTTAAAACACAGGTACGCGAAGTTGATACTTCTATAATACGGGAGGTACTGATATGATTTATCTGGATTGGGCAGCATCGGCAATGCCGTACACCGACGAGATCGAAGCCGCTTACCGTGAAGCAACGGCTGTGTTCGCAAATCCTTCAGCACAGCACCGCTTCGGGAAAGAGGCACGGGATATGCTGGAAAAAGCCCGCAGCCGCTGTGCCGCTGCGCTCGGTGTTCCGGCAGAAACGCTTTATTTTACTTCCGGCGCTTCCGAATCGAACACGCTTGTACTCCTTTCATTATTAACCCGTCCGGTAACCGGTAGTCTGGTTATCAGTAATATCGAACACCCGTCGGTGCGGGAGCAAGCCGCCGTATTAGAACACTGCGGCTGGACGGTTTTAAAAGCTCCTTCCGATAAGAGCGGCTGCATTGCCCCCGATGCAGTAGTACATACTCTGCGGGAAGATACCGTGCTGGTTGCCATTAGGGGTGGTAACAATGAGATCGGCTCCATTCAGCCTGTTCGAGACATTGCACAGGCTCTCAAAGCATACACAGCCGGAAAAAGACCCGTGCATTTCCATGTTGATATGGTGCAATCGATCGGAAAATTACCGATAGCAGAGCTTGGGCTTGCCGATGTGCATTCCGCTTCGATGAGCGCCCATAAGATCGGCGGGCCGCGCGGTATCGGACTATTATACTTAAAACAGCCCTTAAATTCCGGCATCCGCGGCGGCTCACAGG
>CAUVKE010000137.1:0-4483 GCA_963552415.1 uncultured Treponema sp. | reverse complement strand
TTAATTTTAAACTCGCGGGGATGTCGAAAAAGTAACCAACTTTTGAGACATCCCCCTCGCGGTTCAAATGCTTGCCCAACCTCTATTATTCTGCGATTTTTATTTACTCGGTCTGATGCGGTTGTCCGTTTTCTACAATAAAATGTACGAAATTTCAGAAAAATTTCGCATAAAAGGAATACTACCGCTTTAAGCCGACTGCGGTGCCGAGCATATTATCGCTGGTTTGGATGGCTTTTGAGTTAAATTCATAAGCACGCTGGGCGACAATCATGTTGACCATTTCGCTGACGGTAGAGACGTTCGACATTTCCAAAAATTTATGCTCGGTTTTGCCGAATCCGTTAAAGCCGGGGCGCCCTGCGATGGCCTGACCCGATGCCGGAGTTTGCCGGAACAAATTGCTTCCTTGAGCGGAAAGCCCGACCGGATTCTGGAAGCGGTACAGCTCAATCTGGCCTACTTCTACCGGATCATCCTGCTCCCCTACCCGTACCGACACCCGGCCGTCTTGGCTGATTGCAATCGTGTGCGGAAGATAGTTTTCCGGGAAAATAATTTCCGGCAAACAGCGCAGTCCGTTTGAGGTTACCAACTGCCGGTCGGCATCGATTTTAAAGGAACCGTCCCGCGTATATGCATAGGTGCCGTCATATTGCAACACGCGGAAAAAACCTTCTCCTGCAATAGCCACATCGGTAGAAACACCTGTGTTCTGCAGCGACCCTTGTTCAAAATTCCGCTGCGTTGCGGCGAGCTTTGCACCATGCCCCATCTCCACGCCGACAGGTGTAATCGTATCTTCGGTTGCAGGTGTTCCCGCCGCCCGAATGGTCTGGTACAGCAGGTCTTCAAACTCCGCCCGCTGCTTTTTAAAACCGCTGGTATTCACGTTTGCAAGGTTATTTGCAACCGTACCGATATTTGCTTGCTGACTATTCATGCCGGTTGCGGCTGTCCATAAACTTCTTACCATCTTCTTCTCCTGCTTTTAATAACATTGCGGAATACCGATTGATCGTTATTCCGATATATCCCTACGCTTCTATTTTACCTTACCAACTTCATTCCAAATTTTACTCATCATCGTATCTTCGTATTGAATTGTCTTTTGATTTGCCTCATACGCACGGTTCACCTCGATCATGCGTACCATTTCGTTGACTACCTTAATATTGGAAGCTTCGACAAAGCCCTGCACCACAACGGGACGATCGCCGCCCTCCGCAGCGATAGCAGGCCCCGACACGGGTGTATCAAGATAAAAACTGGAACCGTGCTTTTTCAGATACCGGTCATTTTCAAACGTAACGATTTTAAGCCGGTCGGTAAGCGTCGCATCCGAATCGGGTTCGGTCATCGGCCGCGCATGAACATCCCCGTTTTGATTCACTTTGTATTCTTTATCCTGTAAAAAGATACGGCCGTTTTCTCCAAGGACGGGATAGCCTTCTTTGGTCATCAAATAGCCTTCGACGCCGACGGTAAAGTTCCCGTTGCGGGTATACCGCTCGCCGTAAGGGGTTTCCACGCAGAAAAAGCCCTTGCCTTCAAGCGCGAGATCGGAGGCGGCATTGGTCTGCTTTAAAGAACCCTGCTCAAACTCGGTAAAAATTTCATTCAGCTCCACCCCAAGACCGAGCTTTCCGATAATGGGCGCAATGTCTGACGAACCGAAGGGATTTTTAACAACGCCGTCATCATTTAGGCGTCGTATCAGTAATTCGGGGAAATTTTTATGGGTCGCAACGTCCCGTTTATAGCTTGTCGTATCAGCATTTGCTAAATTCTGAGCGATAACGTCCAGCTGTTTTTGCTGAGCGTTCATGCCGCTTGCTGCAGTGTACCAACCTCTAATCATAAGAACCTCTCTGGCGCGCCTCTACAAACTATAGTTTTTAGAGGCTCATCTTTACTCAATATCGGCAAACAGAGAAAAATATGAAGAGGTTTGTTTTAAGGAACTCGGATAAGTTTTTAATTTTCAGGTGCTTTGTGAGAACTGCATTATAACAGCCTCAATCATTGTATGATAAAAGCTGCAATCCCTTATAGCTTTTGAAGCTGATGCACCGTACTCTTAAAATCCTTCGCGTATTCCGCAGTAAAGGAGAAAGGCTCACTCGTCCGCGGATGAATTCCTTCAAGCTGATAGGCATGAAGCGCAAGCCGCCGGATAAGCGGCTGTTCCGTATACACATCACCGCGCCACCTCTGTTTGAGCTCGGAAAGGAGTACCGGCTTACCGCTGCCGTACAGTGAATCACAAACAATCGGGTAACCGGCGGCTGCAAGGTGCGCCCTAATCTGATGCGTCCTACCGGTAACGGGACGAGCCTCAATCAGGGAGAACAGCCGGAACGTTTCCAGCACCGTAAAATGCGTTACCGCTTCCTTGCCGCGCCGTTTATCTACAACGGTACGGTGTAATGCATCTCCGTCGGCACGCAGCGGTAGGTCAACGGTAAATTGTTCTTCCGATACCCGCCCGTGAATCAGCAGCCGGTATGTTTTTTTTATTTCTCTGTCTTGAAATGCGGTATTCAACGCACGATGCGCTTCCGCATTGAGGGCATAGAGCAAGATGCCGGAGGTGTCTTTATCAATCCGGTGCACCGCATAGAGTTTTTGACACAGCGGCGCAATCTGCGGCAGCTGTTTTTGAATGAGCAGGTCGAGCCGCGGAGCTTCACTATCCCAACGGTCGGCAGCGACTAAAAGACCGGCGGCTTTATTCACCGCGATCATATCTTCATCGGCATAAATCAGCGTAAAGGGCGTTTTTTTCATCAAGCATTCCTCTCATTCCTCAATTTTAAAAATCGGATTAATTCTGCGTAGCTTTCGCAATCGGGTAAAATGGAAGGGGTGCCGTATTCGGGAGAGATTAATACGTGGGCATCAAGCGCCTGCGAAAAGAGTGCAGGGTATTCGGCTTCGGGAATATGAGGGAAGAGATACCAGCCTTTTTGAATCCAGACACTAGGAATGAGGCGCACCGCTTCGGCTTTCCGGTTGAGCGCCGCCTGCCGTTTCTTTACTATTGTATGGCTTACCCTTGCGCTGCGTCCTGCCGCCTCAGAATAGTGTTCGTCTTCGATTTTAATTTCTTTGATTTGAAGTTCTTCCATCTTATGCTTCAAATCGAAAAATGCCCGCGCAAGGCTGTATGCAAGCGGTGGGAACAGCACATCGGAAGGGGGCAAGCGTCCTTCAAACCTGCTGCCGGCAGCGATAATGCCGCACGGTACCGGATAGGCAGGAGTTACCAGCATGAGATTATCGGCTATCGGCTCTTGAGAATCGGAAGCGGGATCAAGGTCTAAGAACGGCCGCCATACCGGAAGTGGCTGTACCGCACCGTTTTGACCGGCTGGCAGCACAGAACCGGCAATCCGTTCCGCCTTATCCTGCGTTTCATACCAGCGGATAATGGGATAATCCGGCAGTAGGGCGTCCAACGCACGCCGTAGTTGAACATCGGCCTTGGTCGGCAAAGAGCCGGTGAGTCCCTTATCCAGAAATTGCTTACAAACCAGATTCGCCTGTCCCGTTCTCCGGCCCAGAATAGCCTTTCCGCCGTCGAGCCACAGATCGAGCAGCCGGACATTTTTTTCCGTATATAAATAGTAACCGCGGGCGCGCCGGATATTCCCATACCGCTTGCGGATTTCAGTATAGATATCGATCATTAGGGAGATATCATCGCATAACGTCAAAAAAACTACAAGAGAACAGGTACTCAGGGCACGGAACTCAGTTTTTGAATCAACACCCCCTGCACAGAGTACCGGGGTATTAAACCCGCACGAATCAATCGATACCGACCATAACGGAAGTAGCTTTGATAACAGCCAAAGCGACCTCGCCCTCTTTTAAGCCGAGCTCTTCGACGGCGTTGTTGGAAATGGTGGCGGAGATGGTACAACCGCCCAGTGCATTAATGCGCACGATGGAATTGACAGCGCCCTTTTCTACTCCCAGTATCTTGCCGGGAAATTGATTGCGGGCGCTCAGGGGCAGGTGTTCACCGCGGCCGACCATAACCTCTGTGGCTTTGATGACAGCGTAGGCCTTTTTGCCCGGCGCCAATCCCAGCTCCCGTATGGCATTCATAGAGATCGTTGCGGACACGGGCGTTCCGTTCACATCGATGGTAACAATACCGTTGACAGCTCCCTCGCTCACCTTAGTTACGGTTCCGGAGAACTGATTTCTTGCGCTTAGTTTCATTTAAAACCTCCATTTAAAACTTCCAAAGTTCACACTTTGTTGAGTTACTCAATGTTAAAGAAAATTAGTCTAATTTCGGCGTTTCATAATTCAAAATCATCTGCGCCTGCTGATCGCTGAGTTCGGCGATTTTAAACCGCAGGGACATCTCCCGCTCGATGGGATCAATTAAATCTCCATATCCCGATACTCTGATACTATGCATCAGAGATGTTGATTTTCCCCCAATATAAAGAAATGCCAAGAACCG
>CAUVKE010000136.1:0-4492 GCA_963552415.1 uncultured Treponema sp. | reverse complement strand
AACTGGATGCTTATTCCTATCGCTTCCAAACTTGCATATCAGAATAACTTGGAGATACGGTCAAAGGAAATGATTATCGAGGGTATCCTCGGTATCCAATCGGGCGACCACCCGCGTATTCTTGCGCAGCGGCTGCTTACATATCTTGATCCTAAAGACCGCAAAGTGTTGGAAGCCGAGCTGATAAAGGATTAGCAGATGGCACGAAAAAAGAAAGGCGCGAGTGCGGCCGGCAGCGGATGGCTGACAACGTACGGCGATATGGTTACGCTGATGCTCTGCTTCTTCGTTATGCTGTATGAACCGACCGAAGTCGATATTACCCGCTTGCAGGCCTTATCGGCCTCTATAAGCGGCGACCCTACCGGCGGTTCCATTTCTTTGGCGGCGGGAAAGCTTGCCGATCTCGGTAATACCATCAGCTCCATGCCGTCTATGGAGAAAGGGAAATTTCTCGGTACCGCCTTAAAGAAAGCTGTGTCGCTGTTTGCGCCTGAGATAAAAACCAATAAGATTGCCGTAACAAGCGACGAACGGGGTATCGTTATTTCCCTTGCGGCGGATGCCTTTTTTGCGCGGAACAGCGCCGAGTTGAATATCGAAGAAAGCCGCGAGACATTATTGAGGATTGCGCAATTTTTATCCGATAAAGAATTAGCGGTGCGCCGTTTCCGTATCGAAGGGCATACCGATTCAAGCGATGCGCTCTCCGAAAGATGGACAAGTAACTGGGAACTGTCGGCTGCCCGCGCGATCAACGTATTACATAATTTGACGGATTTCGGCGCGCAGGAAGATAAGTTTTCCATTGCGGGCTATGCAGATACTCGTCCGGTCTATTCCAATGAGACTGCGGAAGGACGCGCATACAATAGGCGGGTTGATATTATCATTTTGGATGATGCACATTTTTAGTGCTTCCCTAAAGACTTACTTGAAAAAAGAGGAGTAACCACAATGGCTGACGAGCATACAAATTTGACTGATGAACAGGGGATGGATGAAAGCATCGGAGTCGATAATCCGGTAAAGGCTAAAAAAGCAGGTTTTATTCCGATGCTTCTTAAATACATTGCCTTAGCTCTGGCTGCGCTGATTTTTATTGTAACGGTTGTCGTTATTACGGTTAATCTGATGTCAAGGCGAGGGAAATCGCAGTCCGAGTATCCTATTGCAGAGGAGTACCGCGATTCGCGTGAAGTGCTGCAATACTATTCCGCAATCGGAGCGGTAAAAACGTTTACTTGTGATGTCAATCCGGGAACCGTTATCGTCAACGTCGAACTCGGGTATCCGCAAAACGACAAGACAACCTCGCAGGAATTGACAGCCCGGTTGGTTGAGTTGAAGGATTTTCTTCGCGGTTATTTTCAAAGTAAAACGATTGCGGAATTGAAACAAGAAGAGAAGATAAAAATTGAAATACGCAATCAAATCAATGACAATATACTATCAAAGTCGAAGGTAAAAGCCGTTGCTTTTACTCAATATGATATTATAGAACAATAGGGATTGTATGACTGAAGTATTATCGCAGGACGAAATAGACCAGCTTCTCACTGCAATCAGCTCAGGGGATACCGAGGCGGAGGAGTTTAGACCGGTTAACGATACGCGTAAAATCAAAATTTACGATTTTAAGCGTCCGGATAAATTCTCCAAGGAGCAGATGCGTACCGTTTCAATTATGCACGAAACCTTTGCGCGTTTGACTACCACCGCTCTTTCTGCTCAGCTGCGGAGTATGGCGCACGTACACGTTGCCTCCGTCGATCAGCTGACGTATGAAGAGTTTATCCGTTCAATCCCTACGCCGACCACGCTGGCCGTAATTAACATGGATCCGCTCAAGGGGAATGCCGTTTTGGAAATAGACCCTTCCGTTACCTTCTCTATAATCGACCGTCTTTTCGGCGGTACGGGGCAGGGAACGATGGTTCAGCGGGAATTAACCGATATTGAAGCCTCTGTTATGGAAGGGGTTATCGTACGTATCTTGGCGAATATGCGCGAGGCATGGACGCAGGTTATCGACCTACGGCCTCGTTTGGGACAGATTGAAACAAACCCGCAGTTCGCGCAAATCGTACCGCCTTCCGAAATGGTCGTTTTGGTTACGCTTGAAACAAAAGTCGGCGAAGAAGAAGGAATGATGAACTTCTGTATTCCCTATATCACGATAGAGCCGATTATCTCAAAACTTTCCAGCCAGTTCTGGTTTTCGTCCGTGCGCAGGAGTTCAACGACTCAGTATATGGGCGTACTGAAAGAGAAACTTTCTACGGTAGATATGGATGTCGTTGCCGAAGTAGGTTCATTAAAACTTCCGGTACGGGATGTGTTGAATCTCCGTGCAGGTGATGTGGTGCGGCTTACCGACACAAGGGTTGGACAGCCGTTTACACTGAGTGTCGGCAGCAGAAAGAAGTTTTGGTGTCAACCCGGCGTTGTTGGAAAGAAGGTTGCCGTACAGATATTGGAAAAGATTGAGGATATCAATCAGGATGAATTTGAAGAGCTAAGTGCTGATCAGGAGGAATTATATGAGTGATGGGTCCATTTCTCAGAACGAAATAGATGCCTTGTTGTCGGGGATGGGCGGTTCCGACAGTGCACCGGCGGGAGGAGCGTTTACACCGGCGCATCAAGAAGCATTACAAAAATTTTTTGACGGGAATGTTTCCGCACTCGCTGCTAATCTGGATTCGATGACGGGTAAAACCGTTTCCATAGCTAATCCCGTTATCGAACTGAGCAACCGTGAAGCTTTCTTACAGAAAGTGCCGGATATGGCAGTTGCCGTTACGATTGATTTTGACGGATCGCTGACAGGTGATCATTTATTTGTGCTTGCTCCCGAATTTGCGGAAAAGCTGGTAAGCCTCGTAAATAATGAAGAAAGTGTTACGATTGATGATATGGCGCTTTCCGTTATCAGTGAAACCATTGCGCAATATGTCGGAAAGGAAATCAGTGCATTTGACGGTCAAGATGTTAAAGGCGTTACCAATATGCCTGCCGAGGCTCATCATGTACCGAAAGCGATGGTACGGCTTTCGCAGGACTTTGCACTTTTAACATATTCGGTTACAATCGACGAGACAGCTTTTAATTTATGGGAGATTATCGCAAAGAAAACGGCAGAGCAAATTGCCGATAAATTAAATAAGACGGAAAGTGCTTCACCGGTAACGCCTGTGCAGCCTATTCCGGCACAGCCTGCTCCTGAGCAAGGAAGCACAATGGGGGCAATGAATATGCCGATGAACGGAATGAATGGTATGCCGCAAATGGGGCAGCAGTCGATGGGTATGGGGATGCAAGGCAGTATGCCGGCTCAGGGCGGAATGGTGATGCCCGGTATGAACCCGAATGTACAGTCCGTGCAATTTTCTCCTCTTCTAAACGGAGTAACCGAAGCTGAGCAGGGAAATATCGGGTTGATTATGGACGTGTTCATGGAGATGACCGTAGAACTCGGACGTACTCGCAAGATGATTAAAGAAATTTTAAGTATGGGCGAAGGGCATATTATCGAGTTGGATAAGCTTGCCGGTGAGCCGGTTGATATCTTAGTGAATCATAAGCCGATTGCAAAAGGGGAAGTTGTCGTTATCGATGAAAACTTCGGTGTCCGTGTTACCGAAATTTTGTCACCGGCGGAACGTATCAGCGACACATAGCCGATTGATTGCGACATTGGGTGGGGAAATGCATAAAAATTTATATAACATAATACTCTTCTCATTCCTGTTGTTATGGAGCGCCGGCAGTGTGTTTGCGGATGACGCAGTTGCAGCAGGTGATACGGGCGCCGTTTCTGCTGCCGCACCTACGGAAACCGAGATTGTTTTGCAAACGGATGAATCGGCATTGCCGGTACCGGATGCGCCTGCGCTTCGAGCTGAGAGAAGCTCAACTCTTTCGATGCTGCTTCAGCTGATTATATCGTTGGCTGCCGTGTGTGCGCTTATTTACGGTGTGCTGTATTTTATCCGGCGTTCAAAACAATTTACCGCCGCTGATGATCCTTTCTTAAAAAATGTTGCAAGTTTACCGCTTGCACCTAATAAAACTCTCTACATTGTAACTCTCATTGATAAAGCATACTTAATCGGCGCATCGGATGCATCGCTTTCGCTGATTGCGGAGATCACCGATAAAGAGCTGATCGATGCGATGAATCTGCACGCGGCACAAACGGCCGCTCCAAAGCAAAGCTTTAGTTCATTGCTCCAGACATTTTTCCCTGCGGCAAAACCCAAAGAAGCGGATGCTAACCCTTTTGACTCGTTTTTAGCAAAACAGCGGGGGCGTCTGCAGAACTCAGGTGCGGCGCAAGAGGTCGAGGCTTCGCAAGGAGCGGAAACCGGCGGCGTAGAACAAAGCCGGACTGCAATGAATGGCGGCGAGGAGAGGGAAGGCCGATGAAAAAACTTGCACTGTGTATTGCGTGCTTTTGCCTGTTTTGCATCCCTGCGACGCTGGTTGC
>CAUVKE010000135.1:0-4503 GCA_963552415.1 uncultured Treponema sp. | reverse complement strand
AAAAACCGATGGGACAATTAAAAATCTTGCAGCAGCAACGGAGGATGGTAAAGAAACCTTAGTGGTCTCGAATACCGTAACACAAAAAATTGCAGAAGAATCAGGCAGCCTTATGGAAGCCTCAAGCGTTATTCAGCACATTGCATCGCAAACGAATCTTCTTGCAATGAATGCTGCTATTGAAGCCGCTCACGCAGGTGAGGCCGGTAAAGGTTTCGCTGTTGTAGCGGATGAGATCAGAAAGCTAGCCGAAGATTCCGCTGCACAGGGAAAGGCGATAACGGCGACGCTGAAAACATTAAGCGGTGAAATTGAAACGCTTTCTAATTCTTCCAAAACGGTAGAAGAAAAGTTTAACATGATTTTCAATTTGTCGGGACAGGTAAAATCGATGAGCGATAGCCTTACCGAAGCGATGAAGGAACAAGAAAACGGTAGTAAAGAGGTGCTCATTGCCATTAAAAATATAAACACGGTAACAACAGAAGTTCAATCCGGTTCGGAAGAAATGCTGAAAGGAGGGGAAGGTGTTGTTTCAGAAATGCATAATTTGAGCAATCTTACCCATATCATTACCGATAGTATGAATGAGATGGCAGCAGGCGCTATGCAGATTAATAACTCTGTACAAGAAGTACACGAAATAGCACAAAAAAATAAGCAGAGTATTGAGGCATTGGCGAAGGAAGTCTCTAAATTTAAACTTTAGTCTTTAGCGGCATGGGAGATTTTTAATGTGATGCCCTTTTGCTAAAACAAAATTTTTCACAAAAGGACGCAGCATACGTCTCGAACTTTTACCTTGCCCGAAAGCTGAAAAATCGGTATCATAGTCAACATGAAAATTGCAGACGATTGTTTGGTTACGCTTGAGTATACCTTAAAGGATGATGATCAAAAGGTTTTGGATTCATCGGAACAAATGGGACCGCTTGACTATGTTCACGGTTATCGGCAGCTTATCCCTGGTCTAGAAAAAGCGCTTCAAGGGCGCGAAGCCGGCGAAAGCTTTTCGCTTACGGTAGCGCCGCAGCAGGCTTACGGAGAAATTGACCCGCGTGCCGTCTTTGAGGTAAGCCGCGCTCAGTTCCCGCCCGACACACAACTGGAAGTCGGCATGGAATTTGAAACGAGCGGCCATCATGTGGTAATAACTGGCATTGACGGCGATATTATTACGCTGGATGCCAACCATCCGCTTGCAGGGAAGACCTTACACTTTGATATAAAGGTTGCCGGTGTACGGGATGCAACCCCCGAAGAGCTTGAGGAAGTTCAGCAATCCTTCGCAGGCGGATGCGGAAGCAGCTGCGGTACAGGTGAAGGCGGCTGCGGCGGGTGCTCAGGCTGCCATTAAGCCGGTTGTACTATGAATAAAAAACAGGATGCGTTGGTGCCGGTTTTCGGCGCCTTGTGCTTTTTCCTTTCGGCTATTGAATTTGTTATTCCCAAGCCGCTGCCGTTTTTACGGATAGGACTCGCAAATGTTCCGCTCATGCTGGCACTCGATGTGCTGTCGTTTCCGGCATTTTTATTACTGACGGTAATAAAAATTCTCGGACAAGCTTTTATCAGCGGAACACTCTTTTCTTATCTTATTCTGTTTTCGGCAGCGGGGACAATCGGTGCCGCGCTTATGATGTATGCCTTGCATAAGATTCCCCGTAAGGCGCTATCGCTTGCCGGAATCAGTATGGCAGGGGCTTTTGTATCAAACTGTATCCAGCTGTTTATCGGACGATACTTTATTTTCGGAGAAGGTATCCGTTATATGGCGCCGCCGTTTCTCTTTATCGGTGCGGTAACGTCCTTGATCCTCGGTATTTTTTGCGAAAGCTTTGAATCGGAATCCGAATGGTATGCCCATATACGAGACGCGGATTCCCCGCTTTACGTCCAGTTACCCGATGATGCGAATCCTGCCCCTCATCCATGGATCCGATTGATAACCGGCTTTACCCTGTTGATTGCACTCCTTTTTATACAGGGTTTACCGGCAAAAGCGGTTATGTTTGCTGCGGGCTTTTTGCTCTGTCTTGCAGAAAAACAAAAAATATATTGGGTGCCGCTTTGTATTTCAACGGTAGGAATAGTAGCGTGTCATATCTTTATTCCGGTAGGAAGAGAACTATTCTCGATAGGAAGTTTCTCGCTCACAAGCGGAGCCTTGCTGAATGGTTTGAAAAAAGCAGTTGTTCTGCAAGCGATGATCTTTATTTCGCGATGGACGCTGCAAGTGCGTATCCGGATTCCGGGATTACTTGGCATCGTGCTTGACGAGTCCCTCTACATATTTAAACAGTTGCTTGAGTACAAAGATAAAATACGTCCTCGGCATCTTATCACAAGCATCGACGAGCTGCTGCTCGGTCTTCCCTTTATTATCAGCAACCCCGACGCAAAGCGTTCCTATAAATTCGTCAACCGCAGCCTTTAGCAAAAGGCGAGGATTGGCGAATTGCCGCACTTTTGCAACGAAATGAAACAGTGCAATCAATAGGTGATGTTTGCGATAAGCAAACTCGCAGCGTTTTTAGACAATGCCAACTGCATTTGTCTAAAATAAGCCTTCGTCAAAACTATACATCCGTGGCGGTAAGAAACGGCAGGTATAAAAACCCGCTGCTCGAATATAACAACCGAAAGGTGCATCGGGACATCTCTAACACGTTTACCGTGCTTCAAGATGTCTCCGCACATTTTAAATCTAAGGGAACTGTCCAAAAACTGTTACGCAATCCGCTTTAGCGGATATGATAAATCATTTCCTTACAGAAAAAGCCGATAGGCTTTCAGTTTTTGGACAGCCCCTCTAAAAACTCAAGTTTTTTAGAGGTTTTCTATAGTCCCAGTTCACTCAACGCGGCGGTAAAAATTCCCGTGCGGCCGACTTCGTAAAACACCGATTCCTCCCAAGCGGCGGTAATCTCCGTATCCGAAATAGAGAACGCGGTATAGTTAAAGTTTTCCGGCAAAGACGGTAGATGCAATTTTTGTATGCTGTTATCGCCGGTATTAAGCAGCAGTGTTCCATTAGGTAATAGGATCGCGGCATTCCGCTTACCGTCAGTTTTGGAAGACTGAACCGCATAAAGATTTACCGGAACCCTCTCTTCCATAGTATCGTTTGTTTGATTCCGTGCAGGTTTAAAAAAAATGCTGCCATCCGCCGAATCTTCGGTGAATACTTTTAAGTACAAATCTCTATTACTTTCAATTGTGTCCGCCAATTCTTTAAGCATATCCGGCATTCGGTGATAAAGAGGCGGTTCGCAGGCTGCTCTAAATTCTTCTGCAGACAGTAGTTCAATATATTTGTCTGCATCCTTCTGCATAAAGGTTGCAAAATTACTGCATTTTACATAGAAGAACGAAATATCGGTTCCGTTATCGGCTTTAAAGCTTGCATACCATTGACCGCCTGCCTGTTCAAGCGATTTACACTGCGCTTCCTTAGGTAAATGCAGATTTGTTACATCAGCTACGGGCGTATAGGTTTTGAAGTCCGAATCGGTACGCAACAAGAAGTGCATATTTTCGGATGCCCCGCGTGATAAAAAGATCGAATTTTGATAGATACGGATAAAATACTGTCCGTCCACCGTATACAAATCCCCCGCGGTGGCTTGCGAAAAAAGCTCATGTCCAGCCGAAAGCTGCGCGTTTGATTGTAAAAAGCGAATCGGATACAGCCCGCACTTATTAATTAAAAAGACGGCATTTCCATGATTTAAACCGAAATCGGCAACGCGAACCGCCTCTGTCCACGGTTTAAACGCTGCAACGGGTATTTCGGAAACGGCATCGGCATTTTTCAATTGCACGGAACCGTTGCCGTCAACGGAAAAATATTTCCAATGACTGGAAGGAGATGCTTCAACCGATACCGCCGATGCGTTTTCTTGCACTGGCGGCTCTTCGGTTTCTGCTTTTTGTTTTGTACAAGCGGAAAAAACAAGCGCTGCCGCAAGCGGCAGCGCCAACATCGACTTACGCAAGAGCGATTGCCTCAATTTCGATCAGTCCGTCTTTCGGCAGACGGGCAACTTCTACAGCGGAGCGCCCGGGATAGTTTCCGGTACCGAATATCTCGCTGTACACTTTGTTCATTTCCGCAAAATTGTTCATATCGCTTAAAAACACGGTTGTTTTAAGCACCTTGTCCAAACTGCTGCCTCCTGCTTCAAGCAGCGCTTTCAGGTTCATCAGCGATTGACGGGTTTGCTCGGCAATACCGCCCGGAACAAAAGTACCCGTAGCGGGATCAATCGCCAGCTGGCCGGAGGTGAAAATCAAGCCGTTTGCGGCTGTTCCCTGCGAATACGGCCCGATTGCGGCCGGTGCCTTGTCTGTTGCAATAATCTGTTTCATAAACACTCCTTACTTTTAATTAAGAATTCATAATTCATAATTAAGAATCCTTATTGGTTGAAATTCATAATAATTCATGGGGATGTCTCAAAAGTTGGTTACTTTTTCGACATCCCCGCGAGTTTAAAATTA
>CAUVKE010000134.1:0-4528 GCA_963552415.1 uncultured Treponema sp. | reverse complement strand
ATCGAGCCTCGCTGTGAGTTTGATAAACAAAAGCAGAATATCAAATTGACCGAAAAGTACCGCGAAGCGTTGGAAAAAAATGTGCCGTACGTAAAAAACGTATTTTATTCAGGCCTTTTCAACGCGACGGTTTCGCATAATTCGTTTTATCTGAAAAATCAGCGGATAATCGGCATTGAATACGGGGCGCTTGAAGCGAGCGGGTATGAATGGTCTTATGGGAAGAGTTTTAGCCTTGATGATTTTGCGAACCGGCGGCACAAGATTATTCTGGTTGAAGATGAAGCGAAGGTTCTGTTCCCAGAAGGGAACGCTATCGGGAAAAGGGTTACGCTTACCGTTCCGTATAATCAGGGACGCCAGTTTATTCCATTTTCGTTTGAGGTATGCGGTGTTGTAAAGCCGCGCAATCGGTTTTCCAATATCGGTTCTTTTATGGTGCCGCGGTCATTTGTTGCAGAGGATATGGGTATCGGCAAAAACAATTCGGATATTGCTTCGGTGCAGATTTACGATTCGGCATATATTGACGAAGCAACGGCGCAGATAAAGGCATTTTCCGATTCGTTCGCAAAAGCTGAAAATACTTTATGGGTGTTTTCGGAAAAAGATATACTGAATCAAATCAATTCGCAAATCGCTCTTATCAGCGTGGTGCTTACGGTGATTGCGGTTATGTCGCTGATTGTCGGCGGCATTAACATTATGAATATTATGCTTGTTACCGTAACGGAGCGGAAAAAGGAAATCGGCATCCGCAAGGCGCTCGGCGCAAGCGAAGCGGTAATACGCAATCAGTTTTTAGTTGAGTCCGCGACGTTGAGCTTAACGGGCGGCATATTCGGTATGCTGCTTGGCGGAGGCCTCAGTATGCTTCTGGTACAAACGGTTTTTCAGTCCGATAACTTTAAGATGGTCTTTAGCCCGAATATTAGCGGTTCGGTTATTGCATTTGCCGTGTCGATAACCATCGGTATTTTCTTCGGTCTCCGCCCTGCAGTTAAAGCCGCGCGGCTCGATCCGGTTAAAGCCTTGGCGGATTGATACAATTATAATCGCCCGTATTGCATTTTCCTATTCTTGTCTCTATAATAGATCTATGCAAAATCGTAACGTCAAGTTATTGCAGTATCAACTATCTTTCAAAAAATTGTGTTGCCATACGTGATGCAATGCGGGTACTTGACATAGCGCTCAATATCCTATATAATCGCTCTGTTGTTTAAAGATATGGGCTATTAGCTCAGTAGGTAGAGCAACGCCCTTTTAAGGCGTGGGTCGATGGTTCGAATCCATCATAGCTCAAAAAAAGGCTGCAAGATTACTTGCAGTCTTTTTTTTTACACGATTCATTTTGATACAAGACTATCTTTAGAGCATCTCTAAAAACTTGGTTAGATTTTTAGAGAGTAACTCAATTTAAAGGAGACAATCGATGACACCCCCGATAGAAGTAGAGGTTCGCAGCTACGAACTGGACGCATATAATCACGTAAACAATGCCATATATTTAAACTATTTGGAATATGCCCGTATGGAATACCTGCGCAGGATCGGCTTTGATTATGTCGGGTTAATCGAAGAAGGCTATATGCTCTATGTAACGCATATCGATATTCACTACAAATATTCCGCGCGCCTCTATGATAAGCTCCGCATTGACGTTATACCCATCAAACTCGGCAAACTATCAGGAACTTTCCGGCAGATTATCACAAATCCGGAAGGATATGTCTGTGCTGAAGCTGAAGTGTCATGGGGCTGTGTAGATAAAACCGGTAAACCGGCAAAACTTCCGGATAAGTATTTTGTCGAAGGGCTTAAACCTACAAAAAATTAGATTCGGTAGGTGAACTCAGGGTAACGCTATAGCAAAAACCATCTCTTTTAAGTATACTGTCGCTTAATTATGGAAGATAAAACGCAGGAAATGGAGCGGATTCAAGAACTGCTCGATAATAAACACTACGTAGCTTTAATTGCGGAACTCGCCGAGATGAATGCGGTCGATGCGGCCGAAATATTGGACAAAGAAAATACGGCAAATACGGTGTTTCTCTTTAGAATGCTTCCAAAAGACCTTGCAGCCGAAGTATTTGCACTCCTTTCGAGCGAGCAGCAAAGCGCCTTTATTTCATCGATTACGGATAAAGAACTCGGCCCTATTCTGGATGAGCTTGCATTTGACGACGTCGTAGACCTTGTAGAAGAGATGCCTGCGAATGCCGTGCGGAAAATATTAGCGAACTCAGGCGAAGAAGAGCGCAATCTCATCAATCAATTTTTAAAATATCCTCCCGACTCTGCCGGAAGTCTGATGACGATTGAGTACGTCAGCCTTAAAAAGACGATGACAGTAAAACAGGCGTTAGACTATATCAGAGAGACGGGGCTTAAAAAAGAAACAATCTATACCTGTTATGTTACCGATGCCAACAGGGTTCTTGAAGGCATCGTGTCATTAAAAGAGCTTGTGCTGGCGCCCGAACAGGAGCAGATCGAAAATATTTTTGAAAGTGAATGCATCTATGTGAATACGCACGATGACCAAGAAAGCGTTATCGCACTGTTTAAAAAGTACGCTTTTCTTGCCTTGCCTGTTGTCGATGCGGAAAAACGGCTGATCGGTATTATCACGGTTGACGATGTGATGGATGTCATGGAACAGGAAGCTACGGAAGACTTTCAGATCATGGCCGCTATGCAGCCTTCCGAAGATGCGTACCTGAACACCGGCGTTTTTAAACTTGCCAAGCACCGTATCGGCTGGTTGATGCTTTTGATGGTTTCCGAAACCTTTACCGGTAGGATTATCGAACACTACACCGAGCTGCTAGCAACGCTTACCATATTGACCTCGTTTATTCCTATGTTGATGGATACCGGCGGAAATTCGGGAAGTCAGTCATCGACGTTGATTATCCGCGGACTGGCAACCGGCGAGATTCAGCTGCGCGACTGGGCAAAAGTATTATGGAAAGAACTTCGTATCGCAATTATGGTAGGATCGCTGCTTGGGCTGACTATTTTTGTAAAGTCTTATTTCTTGGATGGTAAACCTGTTCTGATTTCTGCAAGCGTAGGGTTAACACTCGTTGTAACCGTTACCATTGCAAAACTTACCGGCGGACTTTTACCGATTCTCGCAAAAAAACTCCGCATGGATCCTGCAATTATGGCAGGACCGCTCATCACAACAATTGTTGATGCAGTCAGTCTTATTGTCTATTTTAAGATTGCAGGACTCTTGTTGTTTTAAGGTTTATAGTATCGGCATTGTATGAAATGGTTTGAACGCTTCCGTTACCGTACTTTTTCTCAGACTGCTTCTGTCCAAGAGTTGGTGGTCGAAGTTTTTAGGAAAACTATCCATCTTTCTTCGGCAGTAACCGTTGTTCTTGCGGAGCGATGGTATACGTTTACCGTTACCGGTATTGCCGGTATCAGCATACTCTACTGTGTTTCAGAGTTTCTCCGTATGCGGGGCCATGAGTTGTACCTCATTGCAGATATTACCCGCTATGCTTCCCGAGCACGTGACAAAGGAAGGTTCGTACTTGGGCCGTTGACGCTTGCCGGAGGAGTGCTTGCCGCACTTCTCCTCTTTCCAATGCATACGGCAAAGATTGCGATATTTGCACTTGCGTTCGGGGACGGTCTTGCAAGCCTTGTTGGGAAGCGTTTCGGTAAAATTCATTTAGCTTTTTTTAAAGATAAGACCGCTGCGGGAAGTTTAACTTGTTTTGCAGCAGTGTTTCTTTCGGCCTTTGCCGTCAGCGGAAGTCTTTGGAAAAGCCTTGTACTCGGCATTGCGGGCGCCGGTATCGAAATGCTGCCTCTTAAAGATTATGACAACCTTTTAATACCGATCGCCATCGGCTTTATTGCCTTACTTCTTCATGCGTGAACTCTTTTCTGCTATTCCCAGCTATCCCCTTTGTACGGGAGCAACGGAATGCGCCTTGTCTAAATAATTGAAATACGCGACAGGATACCAACATATTTGACAGAGAAGCGAGTTTCAAACTATACTGGCATCTATGACAATAGCCGGACGTAATAGAATCTTAATTTTTGATATCTGTATTGCGGCGCTCATGGTAGTCGGAAGCGTAAGTTGCTGTATCGCTATTGTTACGCACAATTTGCTCGCAAGACTACCGACAGTGCCTGAAAGTACTTTTCGATTATTAAGGCTTCCGTTTTTTGCCTATAATAATTATGCGGTCATGATTGGCATCGCCGCGCTCCCACTGATAGCATTAGTTCTGCTTATTTGCATTTTTTTCCTTTTTGAAAAAACCCATGCACTGGAAATTTCGTTTTTTAGTTTGTTTGTTTTCGCACTGTCCGCTGAGGCATTACAACTGCTTTTTCCGTTGCAAGTGCGGTATCCGCTCTTAGCCGTTTTTATAGCCTCCGTTGCACGGATTATTTTCTTTTTCCGGTTTGGAGCCTGTTTGACTCTTTTAACATCAAGCCTTTTTGCCCATAAAACTTTTACGCGGGAAACAGGTTCCATTATTTT
>CAUVKE010000133.1:0-4545 GCA_963552415.1 uncultured Treponema sp. | reverse complement strand
CATATCGAAAGGAATTTCGGGAATGAGTACAAAGTCAACCTCATGGCTTGCGATGGCCGTGTGCGTTGCTATAAAGCCCGATTCTCGCCCCATCAGCTTGACCAATCCGATACCGTTGATTTGGGATTGCGCTTCCATACGGGCGGCGGCGACCGCTTCCGAAGCTTTTACGACTGCTGTGTCGAATCCAAAGGATTTTTGGATGAATGACAGGTCATTATCGACGGTTTTCGGAATGCCGACAACGGAGATACAAAGCTTTCGCCGTTCAATTTCTTTTGCAATTTCCAAGGCTCCTTTTTGTGTTCCGTCTCCTCCGACAACGAAAAGGATGTTCAAGTTGAGGCGTTCTATCCCATCAACAATTTCGACAACGCGGGTGCCGCCGCCGCGCGAGGTGCCGAGAATGGTTCCTCCCGTTTTATGACAGGCATCTACAACTGTCGGGTTTAAGGGCATAACGTCAAAATGGTAATCCGGCAAGAGTCCTTTAAAACCGAACCTGATGCCGCTAATTCGCTTAACACCATAACGCCTCCACAGGCAGCGCACAACCGAGCGGATAACATCGTTAAGACCGGGGCATAGTCCGCCGCAGGTAATAATACCTGCATGAACATGATTCGGGTTAAAAAATATTTTTTCTCGCGGGCCTGCTTTTTCGATAAGTTGTTCACGTTTAAATGGCCCGTACTGCTCTCCGACTTTCGATTCCAGCCGAAAGCGGATAAAGTCTTCATTAGTAACGTAATTAGCGATACGGTCGCCGATTACGTTTGAAAGGTGAATAGGAGACGATATTTTACAGGAGCCGAGTGTTTCAATAGTAAAATCAAATTCTTCATCATGACGCATAATGAACCTCCGTTCTGCGAGGCTGTCTAAAAACTAAAGCTCTTGGACAGTTTTCTTAATCTTAGGAAGTGCTGATTAAAGCGAGGGGCGCATTTAATCAGCACTTCTCTTACAGTATCATAAAATCGCAGGGCATGAAAGGGAGAAAAAGTTTTTTTTGATTGACAGATTTACGGATTTTATTCATTATAGTTATATCTATGGCACAGAAAAAAGAATCTTTTCTTACACGTATGTTACAGATTTTTTTACCGCGGGATGATGCAGAAGCGATAAAAAAACGGCATTTAAAGGCGCTGGCAAAGGAAATTTCAAAAAATAAATTCGGTAAGTGGTATAAACCTGCCTCAGAGGAATTTCAGCCGCAAATGGCGCGTTTCTTTTTTGAACTATACAAGATTGTTGGCCCTGCGCGGGCTCTTCTTGCAAGTGCCGCTTCGTCAAAGGTTCTTAAATCTATTACCGTAGAACAAAACTTGTCAAAACATCAGCATCAAATACGAGAAAAACTTACGCCTGAAGCTATTAAAGAACGGGCAAAAACGACGAATCAAAAAGAATTGAGTATTCAGGTACAGAAAGAATTTGATGCGTTTATGCGCGAGTTCGACGGAAAAAAGATAGATGAGATCGATACGCTGTATCGGCAGCTCAATGAATTTATTCACTTTGTGCTGTTTGACTTCTACTTCTTTTTAAAAAAATTCGATCCTGCCCTACCGGAAGACAAATTTTCGTATACCCCAAACTTTTCAAATATCAACGGTGAATATCTTAAAGATGAATTAAAAGATTTTATAGTAGTACTTAATGGGCTTTCGCTTGATGCGAATTGGGAGAAGCTTTTTTCAATTATTACCGCGTACAAAAACGTTCAAGCGGTTAATGCGCCCCAGTGGAAAAAGCATCTCGGCCTTTTAAACGATGTCCGCCGCTCCCATATCTTAGAAAAGATTATTCAGCATGTCGCAAAAGATCCTACTTATGTGGTGGAACTCAGTCCTTTTACGGAAAAGGTAACCGACGACTACCTGAAACAAATAGAGCGGTCGATTGATAATACGTTAAAAGACATTATTACGGAACAAAAAAACTCTCAAGTAGCGGTAATGGTGCAACAAGTATTTGGAAATGTAATCACTTCCGGTACTAAAAATTATAACACACGTTCCAATGCACCGTTTGAAAAACGGGGGCTGGAAGGTTATATCTATGCCGATGCGATGAATTACCTTAAGTCGTTTTTGGTTGAATATTTTAAAAGTGATGTACGAGCACTTTCCGATGTAATTTTGGTGCGTGGGCAATGGACACAGCAGGCGCTGTCTGCCGAGTATTCCGAAAGCTATCATAATTTGATGCATATTTCGACCAAAATTTTGGAATTTGATGAAAAACTTTCAGAAGTTTCCGAAATGGGAGTAAAATTCCGAACGTTGTTGTCTCGAATGGAACGCGAAAAAGAAGCGGGCCGGCAAGTGCAAAAACACCTAAATGATGTGAACGAAGCGGCTCTTAAACTGCTCAAAGTTTCCATTAAAAATATTATGACGCTTGGAAATGCTATAAAAAACTGCATTGCCGATTATGATAAGCCCCATCGTGATTTACTACAAAACTGGAAGGAAATCGAACAACATTCCGATAAACCTATACGGGAATGGATGAATGCTGTTTATACAAAAATTTATAATTTTATCATGCTGGAGCAGGTTGTTTTAAAGAAAGAGGAATAGGCAGGAATCTGTCCGAAACTGAGAGGTCTTTTTATGGAAAAGATATTTGACTCGGTACGGGAACTGGATAAGCGGGCGGAGGATGCCTTTAATTTAAAATATGGTGTGCTGATGGAGCATGCTGCCCGCGGTATGGCCGAACGTATCGGCAGTCTTTTTTCATCGCCGCTGGTACAGATTGTCTGCGGTTCTGGTGATAACGGGGGCGACGGTTTTGCACTTGCGCGGATGCTTGCCGATTTTTGCACCGTCCGGGTCGTTTCGGTAAAGGAGCCGAAATCTCCTTTGTGCAAACTACAGCGGGAACGCCTTGATTTGCTCGATATACCGGTAACTACAGAATTACAAGAGCATTGCGATGCGCTCGTCGATGCGGTGTTCGGTACGGGTATCCGCGGCAGCCTTGATAATGAAATGTGTGCGGTGATTGATCGGATGAATGCCGTACAAGGTTATAAGATTGCCTGTGATATTCCAAGCGGTTTAAATGAGTTCGGTATGCCGTCGCCGGTTGCGTTCCGCGCCGATGAAACTTGTACCATGGACGCCCTTAAAACCGCCCTCTATGCCGATGCCGCAAAAGATTATACCGGTGATATTCATGTGTGTAATCTTGGGCTGCCGCGGCGCTGCTACGAAGGCGAAACCGATACCTTTCTTCTGTCTATCAATGATATGCGTCTGCCGCATCGCGCCGTACAAAATACCCACAAAATGAGCTATGGCCACGGCCTTTTTTTCTGCGGCGAAAAAAACGGCGCTTGTATGCTGGCTGCTTCCGCTGCGCTGCACTTCGGTATCGGCTTGGTGAGTATATTCGGAAAACCTGTACCTGCCGCTCCTTTCGATTTTATGTATACAGCAGAGCTACCCGAAAATTTTTCTGCAGCAATGGTTGGCTCAGGATTAGGGCGGACTACCGATTGGCAGGCGCGGGCTCTTGAGTTCCTTTCGCAAGAGCAAGTCAGAGAGCGCCCGCTGATTCTTGACGCCGATATCCTGCATAATCCAGATATGTCTAAACTGCTGCCGCTCTTAAAAAAGCCTATTTTAACGCCGCATCCCAAGGAGTTTCAAAGTCTGCTGGCAAACAGCGGCCTTGTGCAAGTAAGTATTGCTGAAATACAGGAGCGCCGGTTTGAATATTTGAGGTTATTTTGCGGCGCATTCCCACAGGCGGTAATAGTACTGAAAGGCGCATACCCGCTGATCGGTTACGGAAATCAAGTGTTTGTGAATCCGCTTGGAACCAATGCACTTGCCAAAGCGGGCACGGGCGATGTCTTGAGCGGCATGATTACCGCATTAGCAGCTCAAGAGTATCCTCCATTGGAGGCTGCATATACTGCGAGCCTTGCCCATGCGAAGGCTGCAACCTTATTACATACTTCCGATTACGGTTTAACGGCAAGCGCACTTGCAGAGGCTGTCGGTAGGATGCATTGTTGATTGACGGCTCTTTATACATCTGTTTAAATTATTGTCTGTTTTTTAACTCTATTAAACAACCGGAGACGTGCTTTTTGCACGTTGAGGATTTTCAGTAGCGGCAGGGATGCCATTGTTCGGGAATGTCCATCCTTGCACATTCCCGAACAACGAATTTGCTTTCGCAAACATCGCTTTTGCTTAAAACCACTGACATCCTGTCAGAAAAGCGATGTTTCAGCATCGCTGAAACTCGCTGCCAAAAGTGTACAAGGATGTACACTTTTGGCAATGCAACGCCGTAGACGGTATGCATATTTTCAAAAGACCTTGCACTTTTCCCTTTTTGCCCTTATAGTATTTCTATGCTGAGTTTCAGAACCGGATTACCACAGTATCAATTATCTTCTCACAACGTGCAAAAAAAGATGCAAAAGGTACTTGACACGTATGGGCGGGGCGGCATAATGACTCAGCAACTCAGCAACTCAGCAACTCAGCAACTCAGCAACTCAGCAACTCAGCA
>CAUVKE010000132.1:0-4555 GCA_963552415.1 uncultured Treponema sp. | reverse complement strand
AATAAGGCCTCCGGCATCTCTATCTCCTTTATAATAACTTGAAAGCGGTACTATTAATAAAATAACATAAAACGAGCAAAAAATCGATACTCTTTGAATAGTTTTTTGTCATTAAATGATTAGGTGGTAAAGCGGATGAATAGTCGTTTATACTTTCGTTCTCCATTGATAAGCGGCTGTGCCGTGCCGCTGGATTCGTCCCAGAGTCCGTTAGAGAAACCTTTTCCTTCGCTTTCCGTTGCCCCAAGAATTTCAAATTGTTCAGGACAGTATTTATCAAGGAAACTAATCGGAACGCCCATTATGCCGCTACATTTTGTGTTTGGTGACAATCCGGGGCTATGCTGTGCGTTTGCGGAGCGGAGAACAGCGAAAACGGGGGATTAGTAATAATGATGTCAGATTCATCGCGTAATTTTTTTACTTCTACGCTTCTAAAGTCGCCGTCGCCTTCCATATATGACCATTTTAAATCGTTTATATCTATTCTGCCATCTTTGTTTTCATCGGCGGTAAGGGTAAAGATTTTTCCTTTTATTCGGGTTTTGTTTCGTTTTTGGCTGTTTTTGCTGCCGAAAGGTTTTGGTTTGCCATTTTATTCAGTATACCGGATTCCGTGCTATTGTCAAAGCGTTATGAGCTTTCTTGATTTATGTACAAAACTGCGGCACCATAAGGATGTTAAGCGGGTGTTAGATTTTGTTCCCATAATAACGAAACAATTTTGAAATTATTATATCTTCAAAATTTCTTCGACCATCAATAATTGTATGAACTATTATTATGTCTTCCGAAATTTCATACACAATTCTATAGTATCCTTGAATTAATTCTCTATATTGTGAAATACCCTGCCGATCCAATTCAGGAACTATTCTTCCTCGCTTCGGATACTGCTGTAAAGACAATATATTTGTTTCAAATTCAGAAACGATATTCTCTACATAATTTGGACTTAAAGAAAAATAATACTCGACAATTTCATTCAAATCATCTTCTGCAAATTGAGAAACAATAACTTCTTTAATTTCCAAGCTTGTACTGCCTTCTCAAATTTGCAAAAACTTCCGAAGCCGGTTTCGTTTTTCCGGCTTTTACATCCTTTTCAGAAAGTTGCATTATTTTCAACAAAGTAAATGCATTCTTCATTTCCTGGTACGATTCAACATCAATCAAAACTGCCCGTGATTCCCCATTCTGCGTAATGATAAGCGGTTCTTTTCTGTCATTTACAAAATTCATCATATCAGCAGCATTTGTCTTTATGTATGAAATCGGCTTTATACATTCCTGAACATTTGTGATCATACAAGCCTCCAGTCTTTTTGTATTACCATATTTAGACTGATGTTTCAAGGAGAAGAAAGCGCGCTTGAACCGTCGGAAGCAGAATCCGGAAAACTTGGGGGTTGCTGGAATTATATCAAAACAAGATTGTCAAGTTTCAGCAAAGAAATTTTAATGACTACCTTCTTTAGATTCATTCTTTTTGAGTATATTAGAAAGAAATTGAAGAAGGTAATCAGCTTAAAAAAATCGCGGAGCAAAAAACGGCTATTTATAAAAATGTACAGCGGCTTTTTGAAAATGCGAATACTAAATTCAATGCACAAGGTATTTGAAACCGCCGCAATTCAAACAATGATATACATTATGCAAAAAACGCAAATGAATGAGTGTTATTCGGGTGCTTTCACCTGCCACGGTAATTCCGCTTTATAATCGAAGCCTATAATTTCATAATCGTCATTAAAAAGTTTTTTATAATGATCGGCTTCGTCAGCAGAACCGCCTTTTCCGTGTACATATATAACAGCGTTTTTCATTTAAAATAGCTCCTATTCTGCATCTATAAATCCGAAACAATAAATTATGTTAAGAAATCTTCCCAATCTCGCCAACCTGCATAGGAAAATTCTAAAGTCAATACATGGGAATTTCCAGAGCAACCCCCGCTTCCCACCTGTTGCCTTTCCGTTCAAAAATCGTGATGTTATCAACAGGAAAGTCTTCCGCAAGGTTCAGCTCATTCATCACCTGAAGCGCTTTCGTCATTACGCCTACAGGAATATCCCGATTTGCAACAGTTGCGTGAGGGTGGAAAGGCTTTTTGTCTTTTTTAGTACAACCCGGACAGGCATTCAAAATTGCTTGTACCGTTTTATCACGGAGCTTTGTCCACGCATCACCTGCAACGACGTTTGCAAAAAGTGTCCTATCTCCAAACGCATCAAAATTATTTATATGAGCAGTAAAACCTAAGCCTTTGGGCAAGACTTCTTTTTCAATCGCGCTGATTAAATCAGCTGTTGAATATTCTTCTTGCAATCTGAACGGAGGGACGAGTGTAACATGGATGGGAGTGCCATGCCCCGACTTGCAGCCGTAAACCTCGTTCATATAACGGCGGCAATCTTCAAGAGTAAGGGTTATATCCTCCGGAAGGAGAACTCCGATAAAATGTGTTTGCTGCGGAATATTGTTATGTTTCATCTCTATCATTGTAGCAGAGAACCATGTATCATTCTATTGCACTTAAAGAGTATGCAAAAACGCTGAAATAAAAACGATCAATGAGGGATATTGGTAACGGCAATTAATTTTCGTAATGTCCACGGCAGGAAATCAGTATAATAACCTTTTCCTCTACGACATACACAAGCCGATTTTCTTCATCAATCCTACGGCTCCAGAATCCTGTTAAGGTACCTTTTAACGGTTCCGGTTTACCTAGCCCCTCGAAGGGACTACGGCTGATATCTTTAATAAGAAGATTTATCCGTTTAAGTGTTTTCCTATCTTGTGTCTGCCAGTAAATATAATCGTTCCAAGCGTCAATGTCCCACTGTATTATCTTGTTCGGCATACAGTTAATCCTCTATCAATTCATGCTCTGCTAGCTGAAGTTTGCCTGCCTTATAATCTGCCATTTTCTTTTCAAGGTAACCAATATTACTTGCAGAATAAAACGGATCCGTTGATATTTCAAACGGTATTTTTTGTTTCCGAACCGCCGTTTTTGCAAATACGCAAAATGCTGTTGTCATGGTCATTCCAATATCGGAACAGAAAGCTTCAAACTGCTTTTTTAGGTTCTCGTCCATACGGATATTTATGTTTGTTTGTGCCATAGGGTAACTCCTTTTATCTTTATTGTAGATAGATTTATTGATGATGTCAATATTTTTTTTTCAGCTTTAGAGATATCATACCGGAAGTTTTGTTGACTTTGTACTATCGGTTATTTATGCAATATTACATCATCATATTGACATTTCTGCACTGCCTATCAATACTACTCGGACAGAAATTTCTCTGCATAAGGAACTCACAATGAATAAAAATGACTATATCATCCGTTTGGAAAGAAAAGAAGAATACCGTGATGTTGAAAACCTTGTACGGGAAAGTAGATAAAAAAATTATTTAAAGAGGGCTGAAGCCGTGAATAAAGGTTCAGATGTAAGGAACCGTTAAAACAGCCGAATATATTCATCAAATATGAAGGTGCGGTTGCGCCGGTAGCCGGTTGTCTCTTTGAGAATAGCTGCTTCCGTAAAGGTGCGGAGTAAGCTGTTTGCCGCTTTTGCAGAAAGGTTCAACATATCTTGAACAGCCGTACCGCTTATAATGGGTTTACTAAAAAGAAGATGTAATAAATCGATACCGGCTGCCGCTCTTTTTCCAAAATCATTTAAAATCGTTTTTTCGCAGCGTCTGCGCAGATCGATAATACTTTTTAATGTATGAGCGGAATTTTGCGCTGTTTCGCTGACACCGGTTAAAAAAAACTTAATCCATTGTGTAAGATCGTTTTTTGTCCGCACGAATGTTAAATTATCATAATAAAGCGTTTTATTTTTTTCAAAAAAATCTGAGAGATATAGGAGCGGCTGCTGCAAAACTTTGCTATATACCAAATAGAGCGTTATCAAAAGTCTCCCGATTCTTCCATTCCCGTCTAAAAAAGGATGAATGGTTTCAAACTGATAGTGTGCGATAGCTATGCGGATCAGGTGCGGGATTTTGACAGCATCATTATTTAAGAAGAGTTCAAGGTCGGACAACAAATCCGGCAGGTATTCATGCGAAGGCGGCACAAACACAGCATCGGCCAATGTTGCCCCGCCGAGCCAATTTTGAGATACACGGAATTCTCCCGGATTTTTATATTCACCTCGCCCTTTGAAAAGCAATATTTTATGCGTGTTCTTAATCAAGCGATTGGAAAGCGGTAACGTATTTAATTCATTGATAGCACTATTCATCGCCTGCACGTAGTTATGGACTTCTTGCCAGTCATCACGTTTTTCGGGATCAAGATTATTTTGCTCGTTTAAGGCTTCTTCGATGTTTGTCCGAGTGCCTTCAATGCGATTGGATACAACTGCTTCTTTAAAAATATGCATAATGATAAACCTGTCCAAATCCGGCACCAAAGATGAAAAGGAATTCATTTCCCCCAAATGTAGAGAGGCTTCTTCCAAAAGCGCATTAATCGAAGAATCTTGCCACGAAAAGTCATGATTGATCATTTCGGGTAGAAAATATTGAT
>CAUVKE010000131.1:0-4567 GCA_963552415.1 uncultured Treponema sp. | reverse complement strand
AGTGCATATACAAAAAGGGCTTGATGTACTGCGGTATCAACCCGCTTCCGCGCTGACGCCGGAACATCCGTTTAGCGGAAAATCAGTGTGTCCGTATTTCCGGCTTGAAAAAAAAGACTTTCCCGCTGCGGGAACGCTTTCGTTTTCGGCATTCGACACGCCGGCTGTAAAAACGGGATGGTGCAGCCTCTTTATCATTGCCGGAAGCGGTACGCTTGAAGCTGCGGAAAATGGCATACTTGAAACTGCCGGAAACCGTACTTTGCAGGTAAAGGCTGAGAACTGTATCATGGTGCGGAGGGACACTACTCTTTCGGTACTGCCCGATCGAGGTGCAGTCCTTTCGGTTATGCTGATAGGGTAGGGTGATCAAAAAGATTCGCCGTAACCGGTACTGAATTTTTCCCTTCCGCAAAACCGGCGCTATGTTGACAGAATGAATATCAAAGTTGATAATTATTGTTAATAAAAAAATAGAAGTCAGCCCTATGTAAAGGATGGTCCGGATGAAAACGTTTTTGGTGCGAAATATTCTTTTGGCGTTAAAGGTTGTCGGCGGGATTGCAGCTGTTGCCGCTTTATTGTTCGGAATCCTCTTAGTATTTATTACAATAACAGAGTATCGTCCTGAAGCCCAAGAGCCGGCCGAGGTTATAGGGGAAGCTGCTCTTACGAAAGAAACCGTTGCGCTTGCGAAGCCGATCGATATTATCAGTTGGAATATCGGGTATTGCGGACTCGGCGCAGCGCAGGATTTCTTTATGGACGGCGGTACTATGGTGCGTCCTTCAAATAAAAAAGAAGTGGAAGAAAACCTTGCCGGTGTTATTCAAACACTGAAGCAAAATCCTGCCGATTTTTATTTAATTCAGGAAATGGATAAGGCATCAAAACGTTCTTATTATATTGATCAAACAGCGGTTCTTGCTGAAGCGCTTGATACTGCGCTTGCCTATACCTATAACTTTAAGGCTTCATACGTACCGTATCCGCTTCCTCCTATCGGGAAAGTAGCCAGCGGGATAGGGCTTTTTACCCTGTATCCTTTTACGGAAGCCTATCGTTTTGCACTGCCGGTGCCGTTTAAGTGGCCGGTGAGTACGGTTAATCTCAAACGCTGTATGCTCATAACCCGTTTCCCGCTTGAGTGTGGTAAGGAACTGGTAATTGCCGTGCTGCATTTGGAAGCTTATGATGAAGGGGAAGGCAAAATTGCACAGACAAAGGCGGTCGTCGATTTTATTTGTGCTGAATATGAAGCGGGCAATTATGTGATAGCTGGCGGCGATTTTAACCAAACCTTTCCGGGGACACAGTTAAGTTATCCCCTCTACGATGAATTTTGGGTACCCGGTGCAATGGACGGAGGTTTGCTCCCTGTCGGTTGGCAGTTTGCTGTTGATGACAGGATTCCTTCGTGCCGCCTTAACAAAGCACCCTATACGCCTGCGCTTACCGACGAAAATATCCGTAAAAAGTGGCCGTATTATGTTATCGACGGTTTTATCGTTTCTCCGAATATTTCAGTTTTATCGGTGGAAACACTCGACGAATCTTTCCGCTACGCCGACCATAATCCGATCAAACTGCGCGTCATGCTGAATCCTCGCGATTTGGGACGGTAAAGATTTAATCGCGAGGATTATCGCGGCTCATCGTTTGAGCCGGAGCTTTCGTTTTTTCCATCTTCTTGGAACATATCGACCATTGCGGTTAAATATTCCTGTGCAAATTCCATACTGCGCTCGTCGGCAAGTTCTTCGTTCGCGCTGCGCAGCTTTTGCAACAGGCTGAAAACGATATACGTCATCATTACCAATCCCGCCTTGGGATAAGCGTTAATATATTTTTTGAACTGACTGCGGGAAAGGATCAGCACGACCGTATCTTCGGCAGCGCTGACGGTGGCGGTGCTGAGTTCATCCTCCAAGAGCGCTGATTCTCCAACCGAGGCATGATCTTTCAGTGTTGCGACGTGCACCTCTTTGTTCCATTTCCCTTGTTTTACCACGTTGAGAGAACCACTCATCAAGATATAAAAATTAGCGTTTATCGTGCCTTCTGCGATCAGCACTTCACCTTCGTCAAATGCACAAAGCTGAGAAAACTGAGCGAGCGCTCCGAGTTCTTCCTCGGATATGCAGGATAAAAAAGACACAGCCGAAAGTTCATTCCGCAACAGCGGCAGGGGAATTTCTACGATATTCATCTTCTCACTCCATAAGGTAATCGCACCAGACACTTTTGAAAATATACGGCGCATCTACTGCGTCGCACTGTCAAAAGCGTACTTCCGTGTACGCTTTTGACGGCGAGTTTCGGTCAGAGCCGAAACATCGCTTCTGTTTAAACCAGCGGCATCCGTGCCGCTTCTGAAAATCATCAACGTATCAGAGCGGACAAGGATGTCCGTGGTTCCGCGCAGCAGCGATGTTTTTGCATTGCAAAAACTCGCCATCAACAAATGTATACGGATGTACATTTGTTGATGAGGTATCTGCACCATCTATTTTCAAAAGGCTTACACTGCAGAACCGCCACGGATGGCGGTGGTTCCATGCAGCAGCGATGTTTTGTGCACACACAAAACTCGCCTTCAACTGTTGTACATGGATGTACAACAGTTGAAGATGGTTCAAATGGTCTCACGACCTCACTTCTTCTGCGATTTTGATTTATCTGTCTGATGTAATTGTCCTTCTCGTTAAAATAAACTGTACAAAATTTTATTTAAAATTTTGTACAGAAGGATGGCGACCGCTTGAAATAGTTCCGGGGCGGTTCCCTGTTAAACTCCACTTATGTACACGCTTTTTAACGGTATGATGCAAAAAAGCTTTCTAGGGAAAAGCCGTTGATGACGGTGTTTTTGCCGTAGTGCTGCAGGATGTTTGCTCTGCCTTCTTCCAGCTGTTCGGAGCGGATGCCGAAGCTGATGGAACTGTCGGCTTCTACAAAGGCTGCGATGTGGTCTGCCGCGCGGATCAGTTTGCCGTCAATTCCGTAAAACTCAGGCGCCGCGTATGTTGTATTGAGTTCTTCGCTGGTTACATTGCGGGTTTCGCCGTTCAGTTTAATACGGTTTTCAAATTCATCCTGAATAAAATACAGCACCTCTTCGCGGTAACATTCATCCATCAACGGCAGCAGCTCTTGCGCGACGATTTCATCTTCTATATGCTTTACTACTTCGGGTAGGCGGTCGGTGGCCTGTTTTACCGGAGAGATAATGTCGCGGGTAACCGCTTCCGGTAAGTCGTGGAACAACGCTGCAAAGAAATTGATTGAAAGCCGATGTGACGGCAGCTTGAGCGTGCGGGTCATTAAGAAAACCAGCGCGGCGACAAAGTACGAATGCCCGAGTACCGTTGTGGCCGGAACCCGCGGCGTCTGATTCCAACGGGTTTGGAACCGCAGTTTTTCAATTTCCGTAATAAAATAGTACGGCTGCTGCTTCGCCGTCAAAAGCTGCAAGCCCTTTAAATCCATAAAATCGGCGATGTCTGCTTCCAAGCATTTATCGATTTCGGTAAGCCGGAAGGGTTCGTTCACCATGCGGATCATATCGAGTTCACGCATTGCCGAATATTTATGTGCGGCGCGCAGCACTCGAAAACTTATATCCGTCGGGTCAACCGGATCGAAGAGGTAGGCTGCAAACTCGTCGAGAAAAAGCGGATCGGTGATAATCGTCTTGTATTTATCAAGCACCCAGCGGTTCAGTTTTTTATATTCTTCGGGATATTCGGATCGGATAATGCGCTGCACCGGCGACTTCATATCGCAGAGTGCGATGCGGCGCAGCAACTCAAAGAACGAATGATTAATGATACTCAGCCAATTAACCGTCCGTCCGTTCTTTTCTTCATATTTGCCGATGATAAAGCTGAGGAACATTTTTTCTGCCGTCTTATCCATTTCGACAATATCGAAAGGCCGGACTAAATCATTCCACCGCTGAATAGAAAATGCTTCAAAGAGTTTAAATACTATTTCTTTAGTGAACATTGTTGTTCCTCTTTCGTCTGCGTTATAGAAAACCGTTACGCTTTTTTCCGCCGTTGTAAATCTTTTTCCATCTTCTCAGACCATATCCCGATTTGCCGTTTTACTTCTTCCGCTGCGCTTCGCTCGTTCAGTAAGATATGCATACGCCGGGCAGCCTCCAAATACTGAATGGCAATCCTAAAATCCTCTATACTGGAAGTTGCCGTTTCGTACCGTGCTCGGTATTGATCGGCTGCCTGCAAGAGCAGTTTTTTTACCAGCTTGAGATGGAACATCGTGCTTTCGTAATCGGGTGAACGGGGATCAAAACCTGTCTCCGCACTGTCCTTTAAATCGAGGATGTTTTTAGCAATCGTCGCATATCGGCCTTGAATTTCTATAAACGACCACTTCCATTTGGTATTATCGCCGTATGCCCGAATAACGAGGTCTATCGCCAGACCCAATTTTCTAATCAAATAAAACCGCTGTTTTTGCGGAACGTGTTCAATCTTGCGTACTTTCTCTTCATAGTCGGAAAAAGGAGCGTCGATAAAGTTTGAAACAATTTCTTCAAGAT
>CAUVKE010000130.1:0-4567 GCA_963552415.1 uncultured Treponema sp. | reverse complement strand
TCCGCTGATGCGTTAGGTTTTCAATAAATTCGTGCATCCATATATTTGTTTCTGTTTTTGAAAAATCAATGTTTTTCTTTAATAGAGGGTGATAGAGTGTCTTTGAAATAGGCGGACAATCATAATAAAATATCCGATACAAATTGTTCCATTGATAATGCCGTTTTTTGTTGCCATTAGGGGTATCCACAAGAGCAAATTGAGAACGCTCCATAAGATGCATACGGCAATATCGTATTAGTTCATGAACTCGTTCATGCGCAGATTTCTTACCAAAATGATAAGTTGCTTGCTTTCTATAAAATCCGCCATCAACTAAAATAGCTGTTGTTTTCATAATATGTATCCTTAAAAGGGCAAAAAAAAACCCGTAACTCCAACTTACCCCGGATAAATGGGGAGTCGTACTATACAGGTTTGTTAAAATGACTGCTTATTTTTAAGCAGCTTACTAAATAATATACGCTTTCCTTAACGATGTGTCAAGTTTTTTCGAGTTTGATAAAAAAGGCACATCGGATAAACCGTTTACGGTCAGCCGATGTGCCTTGCAGATTACGTCTTTTTACCTAACCGGAAATTTTACCCGGTAAGTATAAAGCGCAGCTTTAATGTTCCTTGGGATTAATACCAGCCTCTTACCTTCATCGCTTCATCAATTCTCTTGATGGATTTCATGTACGTTGCTTGGCGGAAGGAAACATTCTTTTCTTGCTTTAATGCCCAAATCGGGTTGAATGCGTCGACCATTGCGCGCTCTTCTTTTTCTTCAACTTCTTTTTCCGTCCAATAGTAGCCGTAGAGGTTCTGTACCCATTCAAAGTAAGAAACGGTAACGCCGCCGGCATTGGTCAGAATATCGGGAGTAACGAGGATTCCTTTCTTGTAAAGGATATCGTCCGCTTCCAACGTGATGGGGCCGTTTGCGCCTTCGCAAACTAGCTTTGCTTTGATCAGGTTGGCTTCGTGCTCTTTAATTGCGTTTTCCATTGCGCAGGGGCTAATAACATCGACATTCAATGCCCAGAAGTCATCGAGAGAAATTTTCTTTGCGCCGGGGACATTGAGCAAGCTGCCGTCTTTTGTCTTTGCATCGTTCAATTCTTCAAAGGTAAAGCCGCTTTCTTTATAGGTTGCATAGGTGCCTTCTTTCTTATCGAATTCTGCAACTGCAACGACTTTTCCGCCCAACTTGATGATGTTCTTAACGGTGAACTTTCCAACGTTTCCGAAACCCTGAACGGCAACGGTTGCTTTCTTTAAATCCATACCGATTGCTTTGCAAGCTTCGCGCATAACGACAGCAACGCCGAAACCGGTCGCTTCGTTTCTACCCTTAGAACCGCCGTAGGTAAGCGGCTTACCGGTAAATACACCGATGGTCTGCTCACCGGTCAGTTTATTGTACTCGTCCTGCATCCACGCCATGATCTGGCCGTTGGTGTTTACGTCCGGAGCGGGTACGTCTACTTTTTCGCCCAAATATTTATACAAACCGCGTACCCAGCCGCGTGAGAGCTGCTCAAGTTCACGCTGCGAAAGCTCTGAAGGATCAACGGTGATACCGCCCTTTCCGCCGCCATAGGGAATACCGGTTACTTGGCATTTAATACTCATCCAGATAGAAAGAGCTTTTACTTCGTCGGCATTGACATTCTGATGGAAGCGAATACCGCCCTTGTACGGGCCGACTGCATCGTTATGTGCGGATCTATAGCCTTTAAACACCTTAATGGAACCGTTATCCATCTTTACCGGAATGGAAATTTCGATCATCCGCTGCGGTTCTTTCAACAATTCATACACTGCGGGATCCGTACCCAAAGCATCGCATGCTTTTTTTACTTGTGCCTGTGCATTCGCCAACGGGTTTAAGGTTTCTTTGCTCATAAAACTCCTCCTCAATAAGTTTCAGCAAACAATACTATTATGGCAAAATGGAACTAAAAACTTTAGCCGTACTCATTTTACCTCACTTATATTATCTATAAGTATAGAACTGAAATTGCTAACAGTCAAGCAAAAGTTTCATATCTATATCAAGACTTTCAGATGATCGGCATACCACCGATGTCTTTTGTTTGGAACAAATATTCTTGTTTAAAGGAGGAAGAAAATCGATGCGAGGGCGGCACAAAGTAAAAGAACTACCCCGTATATCCATAAAGGCAACGGATCTGCATCAGTGTGCATATTACCTTCACGCCCCGTGTATCGCGCAATACGGAATTTCTTTTTTTTTGTATTAGTCTTTTTATGATCTTGTGCATCCGGAGTGAATGCATAGCCGCACGAAGGACATCCGTCTTTAAACTCTTTGTGTGTTCCGGTAAATCCACACGAAGGACACCGCACGGAAGCAAAAAAACGGCCGCAATGCGGACAGATCATCGCATCACGGCGGACTTCTGCATTACAATTTTCACAAAAAAACTTAGGTTGTTTATTCATACTATTAGCTTGAACACGAACAGACGCCTGAACAGCCGCAGCCGCACGGCTGAGCCGGTTTATTTTTTTGCGGAGAGCCTTCTTGCACATCAACCTTCTTCGCATTTTCAGACGCAGCTGTTTTTTGCGTATCGGTTTGATAAAAACCTTTGCCGGTAAAGTTTAATCTAAATCCTGCGGAGAATACTTGATGAGCGGATGCTCCGCATTGAGGACAAACTATAACGGGAGTATCTGCCATTTTATGTTGTACCTCAAAAGCAGTTCCGCAAGAATCGCACATATAGTCATACGTAGGCATAAGCACCCCATAGCTACGAAAAATATATTAAAGAAATTTCCGTCAACGCTATAAGCTTTTAAAAATGATATGTTCCAGCATTTTAATGAACTCTGCTTCTGTAATATCGGCATTTTCTACAAAAATAGAAGAGTCCTGAACGGAAAAATCTCCATTCAGGCTATGACTCAAAAGTAATCGGCCTACAAGCGCTGTACGAACATCAGTCGTTTCAAATACGGCGGAGCAGCGATAAACCGAATCCGCATTTTTTTTCAGATAGAGTTCTATCGACCGTATCGGTAGTTCGATATCTTCTAAGCCTAACAAAGCGGCTGCGATACGGCTGCCTGAGTGAGTGTATAAACCGATTTCACCTACTCCGCCGGCTTCACTCAGAGCTTGGAAGCGAGGCGGGAACACCGGCAAGTGAGGTTCGGCTATCCGCTGCAAAAATGCCTCAGAATTCCGTTGGTTGCCGCCTAACAGCATAAAGGCTGTTTTTTCCTGCACTACTATATCCGCTACCTCGGAAGAATAATAACTGCGATTATTCAGTGCTGCCGCACGGCGTTTTTCCCAGCCGTCTTTCTTAGAAAACAGCAAATCTCCTAAACTGACAGGATAAGAACCTCTCGAAACAACGGTTATCGACGGCTGCACACCATAGTCTGCACCGATATACAATACCGATGTCCGGTTCAAGTACTGCAGAGCGGTTTTCTCCGGAACAAAGGCGGTAAACACCGCCTTTAAAAGCGGCTCGTTCCCTGCAACGGGAGCAACTATATACACATCGGCATCCGTTCCAATGGCGCCGAAAGCCTGCATATCATGTTCAGGCGGACGTGATACACAGCTGCTGATAAAAATAACCGCAGCGATAATGCAGCCGAGTCCGAATATTTTAGAAAAACAAGATTTTTGCATATAATTACCTTTACCTTTATGCTTTAAATATAAGAATGTCCAAAAGCCGGTTATATTTTGTCATCTTCGCTTACTATAATATGTGCGGGGATACATTGTCAATTTGATATCATCAAAATGTTATATGTGTATCTGCAAAAAACTCAGGCATAGGTTTTTAGAGGTTCTCATATTTTCTTTTTCAGATATTTCCCCTAGCCAAGCTCCCGATAAACTCATACAATAGGGAATCTCTCGAAACTCGGGCATCTCTAAAAGCTAACCGAGTTTTTAGAGATGCCCTATTGTATGAAAAAGACGGTATTATGGAAGAAACGTGCGGATATTTATCGGTTTTAAATCCTGAACAACTGGAGGCAGTGTGTCATACCGGCTCGCCGCTTTTGATTTTGGCAGGCGCGGGTTCGGGGAAGACGCGGGTTATTACAACAAAAATTGCATGGCTCATTGCAGAACAGAGTGTGCACCCTGAATCGATTTTGGCAGTTACCTTTACCAACAAGGCTGCTCGGGAAATGGCGGAACGGGCACGGGCGCTTGATGAACGCGCGGGTCGGTCGAGTATCAGAACCTTTCACTCCTTCGGTGCGTGGATGCTGCGCCGATATGCCGAATGGGCGGGACTTTCTCCCAATTTTACGATTTACGATGACGATGATTCGGTAACGCTGCTGATGAAGGCGCTGCCTCAGCTGAATAAGCAGGAGGCGCAGCGATTTATACGGAAAATCTCCCGCGCGAAAGATTATTGCCTGTTGCCCGATAGTCCGCAGCTTGCGGCAATCGACCCCGCGCCTGAGTTTGCTGTAATCTACCGTGCGTATCAACAGCGGCTTAGGGAAACAGGGAATGCCGACTTCGGCGATTTGATTATGCTGCCGGTTCAGCTGCTGCAAGAGCATACCG
>CAUVKE010000129.1:0-4635 GCA_963552415.1 uncultured Treponema sp. | reverse complement strand
TTGAGGTTGCAGCTGTTATCGAAGACTTTCTTAAAAGCGATACAACGGAAATACGATATTATACTTTTATGGGTACTCGAGATATTGCGAGCGCTGCGGTTATGAAAACAACAGGTTGGAATATTGTTATCGAAGCTCCTGTTGCAGAATTTTTTGATACAATTAATGTATTGCGTATCGGTGTCATCATCGCAGCTTTACTTATCTTGTTTGCCGCCCTTATAATTGTCTCTATTTTTAGCCGCAAGCTCGTAAAGCCGATTCAAAATTCTGTTCCCGTACTAGAGAAGATTGCACACGGAGACTTTACGGTACGCTTGCCGATACATGGCAACAATGAAATCACCGATATGTTCGAATACTTTAACGAAACGATTGAAAAGATCGGCATCTCCATTAAACAAGTCGGTATTAACAGCAACGTAATGGAAGAAATCGGCGAAGAACTCGCTTCCAATATGACCGAAACCGCTAGCGCAGTAAATGAAATTAGCGCGAACATCGACGGAGTAAAACAGCAGGCGATGACTCAGGCTGCCAGTGTTACCGAAACGGCGGCAACTGTTGAAGAAATTGTCCGCACGATTAAGCAGCTGAATACCAGTATCGAAACACAGGCTGCGAGCGTTGCTCAGTCTTCTTCTTCCGTAGAAGAGATGGTTGCAAATATCGCTTCCATCGGACAAACGCTCGGCAAAACCGATGATGTCATCAGAAGCCTTACAACCGCAACCGGAGACGGTAAAGCGACGTTAGTAACTTCCAACACGGTAACGCAGAAAATTGCCGAAGAGTCCGGCTCGCTGATGGAAGCAAGCAGCGTTATTCAGCATATTGCAAGCCAGACAAACTTGCTTGCGATGAACGCCGCGATTGAAGCGGCTCATGCCGGTGAAGCGGGCAAGGGCTTTGCCGTCGTTGCAGACGAAATTCGCAAGCTGGCGGAAGATTCCGCAATGCAAGGGAAAACCATTACCGCGACGCTTAAAACCCTATCGGGAGAAATAGAGACGCTCTCTACCTCGTCCAAGACGGTGGAAGAAAAGTTCAATGCGATTTTCAGCCTTGCAGAACAGGTAAAAGAAATGAGTAACCGGCTTACAGAAGCAATGCGGGAACAGGAAAACGGCAGCAGAGAGGTACTTACCGCCATTAAGAACATCAACACTGTTACAGTAGAAGTGCAAGCAGGTTCGGAAGAAATGTTAAAAGGCGGAGAGAGTGTTGCGGGGGAGATGCGAAAGCTCGACGACCTTACCCGCGTTATTACCGACAGCATGAACGAAATGGCCTCAGGCGCCGTGCAAATTAACAATGCCGTACAGGAAGTGAACGAAATTACGCAGAAAAATAAGCGGAGTATTGAGAGCTTGGCAAGTGAGGTTGGAAAGTTCAAGGTATAATATGCTGTTTTGCTTCCTCTTCGGCTTTACAGGCGGGACAAAGGCCGGTAAGTTCTATGCTGTGTGATGTTATGGTAAAGCCGGTTTCTGATAATATCTGATCTTCCAAATCGTGAAGCGGGCACACGGCAATGTCTGCGGACGCCTTGCATTTGCTGCATACGATCCGGTGGTGATGTTCCGTTCCTTGTTGAGATGCAATCTGAAAATAGGCTTTTCCGTCGGGATGCACACTTTTTGTTATAAAACCGGATTCTACAAGTGTATTCATCGTTCGGTACACTGTCGATAAGTCAATTTGCAGAGCCTCCCCGCAGGCTTCATGCAAATCTTCAGCGGAGAATGCCTTATCCTTATCTTGAGATAAAATGCTGATGATCATATTCCGCGCTTTCGTCTTGCGCAGCTTCTTTGTACCAAACAGATTTTCCATACTTTTTTGTCCTATGCGCTGCTCATTCGAGTAAATACAACACTTTAATTATATAGAAGAATACTGTTTTTTGAAAGAGCTAAAATCTTGTTTGTTGTTAATTATCCCGAACATTGTCTTACCTTGACTATTATATCTCGTAAAGCTAGAATGTTACCATGAACGATATTTTGATAGACAGTGCTGTCCGTAAGATTCCTGATTTTCCTAAAAAAGGAATTTTGTTTTATGATATTACGGGGCTTCTGATAAATCCTGAAGCGTTTCACTATTGTTTGGATAAGCTCACGGGCTTTTATAAGGATGAAAAAATCGATGCGGTTGCGGCTATCGAATCGCGTGGTTTTATTTTTGCCGCTCCCTTTGCAGATAGGCTCGGTATTCCGCTGATTCTCATCAGAAAAAAGGGAAAGCTGCCGGGCGAAACCTATTCCTGTTCATACGACCTCGAATACGGGCAAGCAACAATTGAAGTGCACACCTCCGACATACAAAAAGGTCAGCGAATATTGCTGCTCGACGATTTGATTGCAACCGGCGGCACGCTGAATGCGGCGCGGAAAATGCTGAATCAGGGCGGCGCCGAGGTGGTCGGTTTTTGCGGCGTTATCGGATTGCCGTTTTTGCACTACGACAAAATTATCGGTGATTTACCGATTAAAACACTGATCGAATACGACAGCGAATAGGGATAAGATTTTAAAATGATTACATTAATTAAAGATATACTGACACAAAAACCGGACGGGCAGGAGGTTGCCGTCTACGGATGGGTGCGTACTAAACGCGAAACAAAGAATCTCATTTTTATTCAGGTAAACGACGGTTCATGCTTTGCTTCAATTCAGCTTACCTTTGACCGCGATAAGGGAATCGATGCGCAAACCGAAAAAGAATTAAGCAGGATTACGACCGGCGCCTCAATTAAAGCGGTCGGTGCATTGATCGAATCTCCCGCATCGGGACAGGCCGTAGAGGTCGCCGCAAAAACGATTTTTGTGTACGGCGAAGCTTCCGGAGAAACCTATCCGCTGCAAAAAAAACGGCATACGTTTGAGTTTTTACGCGACATAGCTCACTTACGCGCCCGTACCAATACATTCGGAGCGGTTGCCCGTGTGCGGAATCAAATGGCGTTTGCCGTGCATAACTTCTTTCAAGAGCACGGCTTTCAGTACGTGCATACGCCGCTGATTACCGCCTCCGACAGCGAAGGCGCCGGAGAGATGTTTCAGGTAACCACGCTCAATATGCAGGAGATTGTCCGCAAGGCTTTAAAAGATAAAGTTGATCCTGCCACCTTCGCAGTTGATTACAAACAGGACTTCTTTGAACGCGAGGCCTATTTGACGGTTTCCGGTCAGCTTGAGATAGAAACGTATGCAACGGCGCTTTCACGGGTCTATACCTTCGGGCCGACTTTCCGCGCGGAAAACTCAAATACGACGCGGCACCTCTCCGAGTTTTGGATGATAGAACCGGAGATGTCGTTTTTCCGGCTTGAGGACAACATGGATTTAGCGGAGAAATTTGTTGTCTACCTCCTTAAATGGGCGTTAACTCATTGCAGAGCTGACCTTGAATTCTTTAATGCACAGATTAAACCGGGGCTTATCGAAACGCTGGAACACGTGGTGGAGTCCAAGTTTACCCGTATCACCTATACCGATGCGGTGAAGGAACTTGAAAAGCACGCTTCCGAGTTTGAGTTTAAACCGTTCTGGGGTTGCGATCTTCAAAGCGAGCACGAAAAATATTTGACCGAGCAGGTATTTAAAGGCCCCGTTATCGTAACGGATTATCCTAAGGAAATAAAAGCCTTCTATATGAAGCAAAATGATGACGGTAAAACGGTACGGGCGATGGATGTGCTGGTGCCGGGACTTGGCGAGATTATCGGCGGTTCCGAACGGGAAGACAACCTTGCCGCGCTGGAAACCCGTATGACCGATCTCGGGCTTGATGTCAAAAACTACTGGTGGTATTTGGATTTGCGCCGTTACGGAACCGTACCGCATTCGGGATTCGGGCTCGGATTTGACCGGCTGCTCCTCTATGTTACCGGTATGGCGAATATCCGCGATGTTATTCCGTATCCGCGGACTCCGAAATCTGCGGAATTTTAACCCCGGCAGCGTGGTGTACCGCAACGCAGCGTACTTATACGGGATGTACCGGTATGCAGCGTACCGGTATATGATGCGTTTGTATGTACCGTACTTACACGCTCCGACCATAAAACCGGCAGTATGAGTAACCGTTCTTGGAATACCGAGGCGCTTGTGCTGTCGGTTTCTTCTTTTAGCAGCGACCATCGGAACGTGTCGCTCCTTGTGCCGCAGGAACACGGGTGTACCATTGTACCGGCAACCCTGTTCGGCGGCGCGCGGAGTAAACTGCGGGGGATGGTTTCTACCTATCAGAGCGGGCAAGTCTGGCTCTATTCAAACCCGATAAAAAATTCGAACAAAATTACCGATTTTTCAGTGAGCGCCTACCGGATGGAGCTGCGCGAAAGTTTAGCCCGCAGCTGGTGCGCCGCCGTATGCAGCGAAATCACGATAAAGACCTGCGGCACGGTGAACTGGCAGCTGGTGAACGCTTTTTTGGATGGGCTGTGCGTTTCCGACGATGAAGGATGCGAGCGGGGCCTCTTGCGCTTTTTATGGCGGCTATTGCAGACGGCGGGTGTTGCCCCCGATATATTCCACTGCGGCACGTGCGGTATCGAGATTGCGGCAAATGCTGCGTCCTGCCCGGCGGAAACGTGCTGCGCCGTATATAGCCCCGCAGAGGATG
>CAUVKE010000128.1:0-4671 GCA_963552415.1 uncultured Treponema sp. | reverse complement strand
CAGTTTTTGGACAGTTTCCTTAGATTTAGATGCGATGTTTAAAATTAAGTCATTATTGTATAAAGACTTAATTTTAAACTCGCGGGGATGTCGAAAAAGTAACCAACTTTTGAGACATCCCCGTGCCTGCGGTTAATTTGTTCTTGCGCCTTGTATCTATACCGTTTATTTCAAAAGGCTAACGGAAAGTTCGTCCCACAACCTTAATTATTCTGCGCTTTTTATCTACTCAGCCTGATGCTTTTACTCTTGTATGTTTTAAAAAAAAACTGTTATAGTATCGGTATGACGCTCTATGAATATTATATGATATTTCCCGATGGCGATACGCAGGAAGTTTCCGATGAGCTTATGGTCGGCTCTCTGTACGATATGAACGGCAGGCGATTAATACCGCCGCTTCCGACAAATAAAATGATTGTGTATCAAGTATGCGGCAAACGCACCCATGAGGACAGAGGTATTGTTACAATTTATTACATATTGGAACAGTTGGATGCAGTTGAATTACGTGCATATACCTAACGAATGATCAACACGTATAATGAAACACACCTGCACCGTACCCTAAAAGATTTATACAGTGGTGACAGCGCCGTGCAGGAAACATCGATAGAAGGTTTTATCTGTGATATTTACGATGCAGGGCGGATAATAGAAATACAGACCTCCAAGCTTTCCGCTCTACGGGCTAAATTGGAAAGGCTTTTGCCGCTGTACCCTATTCAAATTGTTTATCCCATCATAGAAAATGCCTATATACTGATGCTCAATGCAGACGGATCTAAGCGTAGCTGCCGTAAAAGCCCTAAGCACGGTAATTTTTATCAGATTTTTAGAGAACTGTTAGGGATTGTTCACTGTCTTGATAATCAAAATCTTACGATACGGATTTTATATATCGATTGCGAAGTTATCAAAATAGATGATAAGCAGGGGCGAAGCAGATATAAAAGTCCGCGTATTATTGATAAAAAGCTGTTAAAGATACATCGGGAAGAGGAATTTCACGGTATCGATAGTTTGACTACACGGTTTATGGCAAAGCTGCCTGATACATTTATCAGCAGCGATGTAAGGAACTTAGGTACCGGTAGATATGCATCATATATCCTCTCGTTTTTAAAAAAATGCAAAAGAATAGCTTTTTATACAAAGGCAGGGCGCTATCATGTATACAAAAAAACCGGTACCGAATAGGTACCGGTTTTTAATCGATTGCTACGAATTAAAACAGCGGTTTACCAGCCGTCCTTCATATCGTCCTCGTCGCGCAGATCGATTTCATAAAGATCAGTAACGGCACGAAGATCATCGAAATAGATGTAGTAATTTCCGTAAGCTTCCCACGGATTGCATTCAATACGGTATCCCACAATTTTTAAACCCATACTGGTTCCGTAGTGGTAATCTTTTTGTACAATTCCCGTTCCCGCTGCATTCTGGGGAGGAACTGCAACAGTCATTAACTTCCATCCTGCATGGTTTAGTTTTCCCACATAGAGTTCAAAGCGCTGTCCCATATAGTCTTCAAGGATAAGTTTTAAAACATGCGGATAGCTTCTTCCGACAACCCAGACACTGACAGTTTTGGTAATGCCTTCGACCGGAATCGGTTTGACGGCACGAACTTCAAAGCTGTTATAACCGCGGCGATAGAAGGATACCTTTGTACCGTAAACCTTATTGTCGGGCAAATTAAGATTCTCTTCTTCCGGAATCGGCTTTTTCTGTTTGGGAGCTCCGTCAAATAAACGTCCTTGAATAACCCCCTCATCCGAAGACATAGAGCAAGTCCATGACCCTTCGTTTTCAAACTTATCAACCGATACTTCTTTTAAGCGCTGCTCTGCAGATTCTATGCCGATAAGAGAAGGATCCACTTGATCCAAAGATGATGCATCGCGTGTATTTTCTTGGGCAAATGCAAACAACGATAATGCTGATAATAATGCTAAGATGGTAACATATTTCTTTGTCATTATTTTCCGCCCTCCTTATTTGAATCGGTATCTCCAAACTGAACCTTTTCTAACTCATAACCGTCATAAGAGGGTAAACGAGTATTGGTCAATGCTTTGAATTCATCAAAGAAAACATAGAAATCATCAACATTTTCAGTAGGCTGAGTGCGGATTCTGAATGCAACAAAGCTCATGTACTTACGCTGCGACAAATAACGCGATCGCTGTTGAATATTGCTTGGGACAGTAACTGCGAGATTTCTCCATCCATGGTAATTTAATGTCGCAACCGGTAAGGTATGGATACGCCCGTTGCAATCGCGTACCAGAATTTCAAGGTCATAAGCGTATCCGGCCCCCCAAACCCAAAGATCAAATCTTTGTATAATACCTCTTAAAGGTATTTCATAAGGAGCAGCACTATCGCCTTCGCCCGAGCTTTTTGTCGGATAAATATCGATCCAGTTATCGCCTTGACGGTTAAACTTAAACTGCATTCCTAAAAATTTGTATTCTTTATCGGAATCTGATTGCATAACCCGCAGAGCGTTCGGCATTCCGTCAAAATACTTCAAAATAGGATAACCTTCAGTGATAAACTTACTTCCAATACCATTCCATGTTATTTCTGATGATTCGGGGGAGTCAAAATCCTCCACCATGTACGTTTGATAATTAACACCGCTATCCTGCGCTGCTAATGGAGTACAAACGACTGCAAACATCAGAACAAAGACCGTAATAACAACGCCTTGTTTCATTCACAACTCCTTTTATTTCCGCCGATATTCTAAGAAATCATGCCCATTATAGTCTGAAAAGAAAACTTTGTCAAACAACTCTGTAATTTTCAGACATAAAATAATGGAGCATCAATTCCGCAGCGGATGAAGAACTCTGCATACAGTATCGGCATAGTAGGTAAAATATACAAGGGGTTGATGCCTTTTTTGTGTTTTTTTTGCGTCGACTTGTTAACCGGCATTTCTTTTTCGGTATAGTATAAAGTGGAGTACCGTACCGATTAAAGTAAGTCCTGCTAAAATGGAACCGTAGATGAGCGGATTTCCTTTAAAATAATGAAGCCCCAGCGCAAAAGTACCCAGCATAATGATCCCTATATATAGAAGAAAGCAAAGAGCGTAGGCAACGGCGTAATAGAAGGTGATATCGGTACAAAAATGTAAGAGTGCATCCAGAATAAAAAGAGCGCTTGCATACAGAATGATGCAGAGTACAATGGGTATAATGCGGAGATGTGTGCTGGCGAGAAATAATTGCTGATATATTTTTACGGTAAACAGACCGAACAGCGCTGCCGGAATCGGCAATCCGTTAAAACCGGAAAAGATTAGCGCAATCAACAGTACCACACAAAAAGGAATAAAGGTATCCACAAAAAAGGAATGAAAAAAATAACTCCCTAACGAATCGATATAGCGATCCGTTTTTGCGTAAAAAAAAGGCTCGATCAGTAAGAACAGCGTTGCCGCTGCGATACCGACAAAAAACATAAAGATATGCTTATTTTTTTCTTCTAATTGAAAGGCGTAAGAGAAAAAAATGAGCGGAAGACAAAATAATAGTAAAACAGCCATACCCGGTCAGAATAGCATAAAATGATACGATAGACAACGCTCATTTAGAAGCTCCCCACTGATTAATTCGAATGCGAATTAATCAGTGTTTCCCTAGGCGGCGACGGAATACTATAGAACAGTAGGCTATTCAAAACATTCTATGTTTGAACGGCCTGCCATTCATTTTCTCGATAATATAATGGCGTATCGCCGCTTCTCTTACGGATGGCGTGCCGCTGTCCCTTTTTCAACCAATGACATAAACTGGTTTTCATACCAATCTTGCGAATAAGGTATATGCTGTCGGACAACCGGTCGAAGTTTTGCTTCGATGGTATCCTTGCAGGCTTCGCAAACATCATATTCGCGGATATGCCAATAGGTTCTTTCGGTTATAGGATTAACCAACTCTTTTTTACAAATGTCGCAATGTAAAGTTTTCATAACGATGCTCTCCTAATAATAAAGCTTGTATGTAAAAGCATACCGTATATTCGTTTTTTTGTCGAGTCAATCGGGTAAACGCATCAGACTGTTTTTTAATAGCCCCGCAGAATTATTAAGGCTGTTCAACCAGAATTGAACCTCTTCGCGGTTCAAATGGTCTCACAGCCTCAATAATTCTGCGATTTTTATCTACTTTGTCTGATGCGTTTACCCTCCGTATAAAAGAAACTTTCCGTAAGCCTGTTGAAAAGCATACATCCGTGTATGCTATTCAACGACGAGATTTGTGCATAGCCCAAATCTCGCTACTGCTTGGAACCACCGCCATCCATGGCAGTTCTGCCTCTCCAACGCTTTTGCAAATAGACAATGCAGATGCTAGAAGCGTACAAAAAAACACCCGCAGGCGTACTTTTTGTACGTCGAGGACTGTTTTTTGTGAAGCGACAACGCAGATGCGCCGTATCTCCAGCGCTTTTGAAAATAGACGGTGCAGATACAAGGAGTTAGGCAAAAAAGTACCGCAGGCGTATCTTTGATACGTTGAGGACACTTTTTTGCCGTGCGACGCAGTAGATGCGCCGTATATTTTCAAAAGTGTCTGATGTAATTACCCTATGGAGTAGAGAAGATGAATATCGTAGAAATTCCCCTGCCGCTGTTGCGGAATGAACTTTCGG
>CAUVKE010000127.1:0-4686 GCA_963552415.1 uncultured Treponema sp. | reverse complement strand
TCCTTGTGCAGCGCATCTCGGTTCAGCCGAACCTCTTTTGCATGCGTCTCAATCGTGCGGATTTCGGTTTGCAGCTGCTGTTTTTTAAGCTGAAGCGTCGGTAAGTACCGCTGGAACATCTTAAGCGATTCTTTTTGATTTTTCAGCTCGTTTTTTGTCAGTTTAATAGCCATCGCTATTCCTCTACTATATTAAGGAAACGCATTAATCCGCAGCGGGATTGTTCTGCGCATCCGTGGGCCAGAAGGTTTTGATCAAATCGGACTTAATACCGGTTTCCTCAGGAGTAAAGCAGGACGAAAGAATCTTCCATCCGTTATCGAGCGCTTCCTCAAGCGGAATGTTCACCGACAAATCCATCATGCGGGATTCAAAAAGCTCACCGTATTTCAGCAGTTTGCCGTCCCATTCGCTCATCATAAAGCCCATCGACTTTTTCTCAAGCGTGTCCTTGTAGGAAGCATAGAGCTTGATCATATTGTCCATAAGCGCACGGTGATCTTCACGGGTCTTGCCGTTGACGTTCTGCTTGAGACGGGAAAGACTTCCGAACGGTTCGATGCGTCCGTGTTTAAGATAGAACTGACCTTCGGTGATATATCCGGTGTTATCGGGAACGGGGTGCGTTACGTCGTCGCCGGGCATGGTGGTAACGGCAAGAACGGTAACCGAACCTGCGTCATCAAAGTCAACTGCCTTTTCATAGCGGGCGGCAAGCTGGCTGTAAAGATCGCCGGGATAACCGCGGTTTGACGGAACCTGCTCTTGTATAATGGCAATTTCCTTCATCGCATCGGCGAAGTTGGTCATATCGGTTAAAAGGACGAGGACATCCTTGCCTTTGAGTGCAAATTGTTCACCGACTGCAAGACACATATCGGGGATCATCAAACATTCTACCGTCGGGTCGGCGGCGGTGTGTACGAACATCACCGTGCGGCTCAGCGCGCCTGCTTCTTCCAGCGTGTCCTTAAAATAGAGGTAGTCGTCGTATTTCAGCCCCATACCGCCGAGTACGATGACATCAACCTCAGCCTGCATTGCGATACGTGCGAGCAGTTCGTTGTACGGCTCGCCGGAGCTTGAGAAAATCGGCAGCTTCTGAGAAACCACGAGGGTGTTGAATACGTCGATCATCGGAATACCGGTTCTGATCATGCGCTTTGCCATAATACGCTTGGACGGGTTTACGGACGGGCCGCCGATTTCTACCATATTATCCTTGAGCATCGGGCCTTGGTCGCGCGGCTCACCTGAACCGTTAAAGATACGTCCGAGTAAGTCATCGGAAAAGCTTACCTGCATTTCCCGTCCGAGGAAGCGTACTTCATCACCGGTGGAAACACCGCGTCCGCCAGCAAATACCTGTAGCGAAACAAGATCACCGTCCAGCTTATTGACTTGTGCAAGCGAGGCGCCAAAGCTTGTCTGTACCTGCGCAAGCTCACCGTAGGACACATCTTCAGCCTTGACGGTTATAACCGAACCGTTAATGGATTCAATCTTACTGTACACTTTCTTCATGATGTGCCTCCGCTTCTTTTATGAGTTTTGCCGCTTTTTCATCAAGCCCTGTTGCCTTATCGGAAAGCGCTCCGGTAATAGCTGCTTCGTGCTTCTTAAATTCCGGCGATTCCCACGGCGAATAGTTATAGTCGATAAAGGACTGGCGCAGCTTGTTAAAGTATGCGCGGGCTTCATCCTTGGTATTAAAGGAGAACTGAGAACCCAATATGCGCAGGATCAGTTTGTAAATATAGCGCTGACGCTCTACGGAAACGGCATCGTCAACCTTATCGAAGGAGTTTTGCTGTAAATAAACCGCGTCGAGGAAGTCGCCCTTCAAGTAGACGATAAAGTCTTCCATACTGGTACCTTCTTCACCGACAACCTTCATCATCTGTTCGACCTCGGTACCGCGGCGGAGCATTCCTCTGCCGTATTCCACCTGCGCCGTGCCGAGTACGCTCGGGTATTTTGACCATGAATCGAGCGGGTGGATGGCGGGATATTTACGGGCATCGGAGCGTTCGCGGGAAAGTCCGTGGAAAGCGCCGACAACTTTGAGTGTTGCCTGCGTAACCGGCTCTTCAAAGTTACCGCCTGCGGGGGAAACCGTACCGCCGATCGTTACGGAGCCTTTGCTGCCGTCCTTTAAGCGGACAATACCGGCGCGCTCATAGAACGCTGCGATGTAGGATTCCAAATAGGCGGGGAAGGCTTCTTCACCGGGGATTTCCTCCAAGCGTCCGGACATTTCGCGCAAAGCCTGTGCCCAACGGCTGGTGGAGTCTGCAAGGAGCAGAACGTCAAGCCCCATCTGGCGGTAGTATTCGGCAAGGGTTACGCCGGTATAAACCGAAGCCTCACGCGCCGCAACCGGCATCGACGATGTATTACAGATGATAACCGTCCGCTCCATCAGGGTGCGTCCCGTGCGGGGGTCGGTTAATTCAGGGAATTCTTTTAAGGTTTCTACAACTTCACCGGCGCGCTCACCGCAGGCGGCGATGATTACGATATCAACCTCTGCGTTACGGCTGGTTGCGTGCTGTAAAACGGTTTTACCGGCACCGAACGGCCCCGGAATACAGTAGGTTCCGCCCTTTGCTACCGGGAAGAAGGTATCTACGGTGCGGATTTTGGTAACAAGCGTTTCGGAGGGCTTGAGCCGTTCGGCATAGCAGTCGATTGCACGCTTTACCGGCCAGCGGAAGCTCATCGTAAGCGGATACTTTTTCCCGCGCTCGTCGGTTACTTCCGCAATGGTTTCGTGTACGGTGTACTGTCCTGCCGGCTTAATGGAAGAAAGCGTGTATGTGCCGTACATACCGAAGGGAAGCATAATCCGGTGGGTAAAGTTCCCCTCCGGCACGGTTCCCAGCACATCGCCGCGCACGAGCGTATCGCCGACCTGTGCAACCGGTGTAAAATCCCATTGTGCTTCGGTAGGAAGCGCATTCAAATAGATACCGCGCTCCAAAAAGTAGCCCGCCTTTTCTGCAAGGTCGGGGAGCGGGTTCTGCAAACCGTCATATACTCTGCCGAGCAGTCCCGGCCCGAGTTCAACCGACAAGAGATCTCCGGTAAACTCAACTTCATCACCGACGCGGATACCCTTGGTAATTTCGAATACCTGCATCTGAGCAACGGAGCCGCGTATACGGATGATCTCGCTCTTCAATTTGGTGTCGCCGATATGGACGTAGCCAACTTCGTTTAACGTAACCAGACCGTCAAACTCAACGCTGACCATATTCCCGTTAATACCGACTACCTTTCCTTTCGTTCCTATCATATCTTTTCTCCGAGAATTTGTGTATAAATTGAGTGATATTCTGTGCGGCCGGTTTCCATCTTAAATTTTGAAGCCCGTTCGCTCAACAGTAATACAATTCCATAGCCGAAAACCGCTTCGCTGTCAAAAAAATGCAGTTTCCGCAGCTGATCCGCTGCCGCAAGCCGCGCATTCAGCAAATACCGTTCCGCCGCTAAGGGGTCATCGATGTTGGAAACCCCGCGCACAATAGCGCCGATATCAAAGGCGGAAGCAGGTGTTTCTGCCGGAGCAATCCGCTCATCCCGCTTCAGCTTTGCAGCGCGCATTTGTTCAAGCGCAAACCGCAGTTCCTGTTCAAACGCATACCATTCGTTCACCACAGCAGAAGCCGTATGGACAGCCTCGCGGGGCGGAACAAGCGTTAAAGACTCCAGCACGGCGGCATCTTTTTCAGTTAAAAACCGCAGGGCAAGCTCTTTAAATTGCGCGTAAGAAAGCGGCGGGTCGGTGTGCGGCATAATTGACGGCAGCTGAGCCATCAAATAATAGTATGAAGCCACTCCTTATAACTCCTTTACCGCATCCTTCAACAGGCGTGCAGCGCGTGAGCTGATATAAGCCGAAAATAAATCGGCGACCGCTTCTGCAGAAAAATCATAGTATGCCGAACCGTCCTTTACCCCGATTCTAAAGCCGCCTGCAAGCTGCGCATCGGATTTAACCTCGATACCTTTTTCAACCTCTTTCTTAAACGCAGCGAGCAAAGCGCTTTCCAGCTTTTGCGCATCTTCGGGAGAAAGAACAACGGAAATATCGGCTTCGTTTGTTTTAATCCAGCCCTTTACCGCTTCGGGGATCAGCGTTTTGAGTACATCGCTGTTATATGCCGCTGCGGTTTCCGCTTTGATGAGGGCATCGACAGAAGCGGTAACTCCTTCTCTAAAGGCGATGAGCGCATTGCGGCAAGCCTGTTTAACGGCAGCCTCCGAAGCGTTTGTAAACCGTTGGGATTCGACTTCAGTCTTCTTCAACAAGGTTTCAGCCTCTTTTTCCGCATCCGCAACGATAGCCTTTGCCTTCCGTTCCGCTTCGGCAATGATACCCGCAGCTTGCTGTTCAGCAGAAGCAATACCGTCCTGCTTGATCTTTTCAACAAGATCCTGTAACTGAACTTCCATAATCAACTCACCTCTCTTATATCGTATATATCTATTCGATCAATTTCTATTCTATCAGTCATCTACTAAACCGTAAAGCGCCACTGCGTTTCGTGCCGATACACTTCGCCGGGATGCACCCATACGGAAGGGAATTCAGGACGATTGGGCGAATCCGGTATATGCTGAGTTTCAAAGCACACGCCGGAATGCTTGTTGTACACATCACCGTTTTTGCCCTGCTCTCCG
>CAUVKE010000126.1:0-4702 GCA_963552415.1 uncultured Treponema sp. | reverse complement strand
CGCCGGTGGGGTTATCCCTCCTGACAGTTATTTGGTGTTTGAACTCGAGCTGCTGTCGGTAAACTAACTGACTTCACGCCAACAGTGTAAGAATTGACTACGTATTTTTTTTGTGCTAGTATTTTAAGGATATTTATCATAAATAAGGATGTAAATAATGAATGCGATTCCATTATTGCAGCAAGCCGCATCGGGAGGGAGTTTTATTCCGCTGCTCGCGCTTGGTCTTATCTTTGTAATTTTCTACGTTTTTATTATCGGCCCTCAAAAAAAAGAGCAAAAGAAAACGCAAGAAATGATAGCCTCCGTTCAAAAGGGCGATAAAATTATCACAATCGGCGGTATTCACGGTGTTGTGTCTTCCGTAAAAGAAACAACGCTCATTCTTAAAGTTGACGACGGTTGTAAGCTCGAAATGAATCGTTCTGCAATCGGCAGCGTTATATTGGACGAAAAAACAAAGGCGAGCCGTATGGCGAATGTACCGGAAAAGACTTCTCTGTTTGCTGCTCTCTTTAAAAGGAAAGAAAAGAAAGCTGAAGATTCCAGCTCCGAAAAACCGCAACCGCCCGATTTTTCCGGCGGAGCGAAGTAAAAACGTACCGTATAGGAACGTATCGGCTTTATAATCGTTCGTGCTGTGCATACCGCAGTATGAACGATTATTTCCGTTAGATGAGGAGATAGACATGAGAAAGCGAACTCGATTCGTGATTGTGCTGGCTGTGTTAGGCCTCTGTTTTGCATTTTTATATCCTACCCTTAAATGGTATTTTTGGACAGATAAAGATGACAAGGCGCTGGCTCTCGGCTCCAGAGAAAAGATTAAAGATTATGTCATAAATATGACAAAAACGGACATTGACGCATTAATCGTATATGCAAAGCAAGGTGATTCCAATCCTGTTCCGGCAAAATATGAGCCGCTTATTAATGCGGCAAAGAAGAATTTGAAGAGTCTCGGCAAAGAACAGCCCTCTGTATGGACGGCAGGCGCATTACTTGCAGCATTTCCTGAAAATTCTGAGGATAAAGCACGGGCTGCAATGAGCCCTATAATGGAAGATTCATACCGAAGTAAGATTCTGAGCATTAAAAATGCACAGGCAAATGCGGTCAAGCTTGGTCTCGACCTTTCGGGCGGTATGAGCATCATCATTAAGGCAGATTTAAGTGCGGTAACCGGCGATAGCGGCGACACGACTACTTCGGCAAAAAAAGAAGCGATGAATTTGGCCATCGATACCATTTCAAGCCGCATTGATAAGTTCGGTTTGACCGAACCCGTTATCAGACAGCAGGGTGATGACCGTATCTATGTGGAAATTCCCGGCGCAGCCGATGCCGATAAGATCAACTCGATTATTATGGGGCGCGGTTTGCTTGCATTCCATATCGTAGACGATGATGCAACTCAGGCTTTTTACTCTTATTATAATGCTAATCCGACGCATACATTTGACGCGGATTATAATCTTGTCGATCCTTCGATTATTCCTGCAGATACCAAGGTACTCGGCGTATATAGTAAGGATGCGTACGGTCTGGATGAACGGCAGGGCTTCCTTGTTATTAAGAAAGGGGCTGCTCTTGACGGCAAGCACCTGCAGCGGGTAAGCACGACGACCAGCCAAACTAATGAACCGCTGGTTGTTTTTGAACTTGACAAGGAAGGTGCAGAAATCTTTGCAACCGTTACGACTGAAAACCAAGGCAAACGGCTGGCCATCGTATCCGACGATAAGATTAAATCAGCTCCGAATATCAAGGAACCGATTACCGGCGGAACGGGAACCATTAGCGGTTTCAGTGCAGACGAGGCGGAAAACCTTAAAACGATTTTACGTACTGCATGGCTTAATGTACCGCTCGAATTGGAAAATCAGCAGGTAATAGGCGCCAGTATGGGTGAGCAAGCCATCAATCAGGGATTGATGGCGCTGCGATGGGGGTTAATCGCTGTTTTAGCATTTATGCTGATTTGGTATCGTGCTGCCGGTATTAATGCTTGTGTTGCACAGATATTGAACCTTTATATCGTGTTCAGCGTACTTTCTGCATTTAACCTTACGCTTACGCTGCCGAGTATCGCGGGTATGATTTTGACCATCGGTATGGCGGTTGATGCCAACGTTGTTATCTTTGAAAGAATTAAAGAAGAGCTTGTATTGCATAAAAGTAGGGAAGCCGCCATTCAAACCGGTTTTGCCCATGCGTTCTGGGCGATTATGGACTCCAATATCACAACCTTTATTGCAGCCCTGTTCTTGTCGATATTGGGAACCGGACCTATCAAGGGATTTGCTTACAGCTTAACAATCGGTGTCGTTTCTTCCGTATTTACTGCCCTGTTTGTTTCACGGTTGATCTTCGATTTCGGCACGGAAACATTGCATCAGAAAAAGCTGCATATTACGTGGAGGTCGCTCGTATGAAAAAAACGGTAAAATTCAGCAAGCTTTTCGGCGTTATGGTTGTCGTAAGCTGCGCTCTTGTTATTTCCGGTATTGTAGGTCTTTTTACCAAAGGAATTAACTTCGGTATTGACTTTCAGGCAGGATTTATCGAGAAAGTGCGCTTTGCGCCTTCTGCTTTCATTTTAACGTATAGCGGCGAGAAAAATATACAGGTAGCGCAAAATTCCCAAGGAATTGATGTTACCGTTATTTCGGTGGACACTGAAAATAAGGTAGTGTCCTTTAAGTATACCGAATACCCAACTGTTGGACAGTTTATCGAGGCCGTACAGCAGCAAATTGATGGCGTAAAGGCAAAAATGCTTGCAAAGGCCGATACCGCATTACAAAGCGTGTTTATTACTTCGGAAACTTCCCGTCTTACAACGGAGCCGTTCCGCGTTCATTATATTCCTGATCAGATACAGCCGATCGATGCAGATGAAGTGCGCCACGTACTTGCATCAGTCTCTTCGGTTTCGGTGCAGCAGGTCGGCGAATCACGCGACCGCGTGTTCCAAATTAGATTACCTGATAACGGTACGTACGCCAATGCAAATGCCGAATTACGGGCGTTGATTAATACTGCGTTGGTAGCTGCTTATGAAACGGACAATTTTGCCGTATTGAGTACTGATTTTGTCGGATCTCGATTCTCCGGTTCACTTGCCCGCCAAGCGATACTTCTGGTAATAGGGGCGTTATTCTTAATCTTCATTTATGCTTTAATCCGTTTCCGTTGGTCATTTGCTTTAGGCGCCGTGCTTGCGTTGATTCACGATGTTCTGATTATGATTACCTTTATCGTGTGGACGCAGATGGAGTTTAGTTCCACTACCATTGCGGCAATTTTGACAATTGTCGGATACTCGATAAACGACACGGTTGTTGTGTTCGACCGTATCCGCGAAAATATCCGGCTGAATCCGAAGCTTGCATTAGTTGATGTTTTGGATCTTGCACAAACGGAAGTATTAAGCAGAACGATTATCACAACAATTACCACAATGCTTGCCGCTATTTCGCTCTATGTCTTTACCTCCGGCAGTATGAAAGATTTTGCGCTTGCTTTATTGGTAGGTATGATAAGCGGTGTATATTCGACAATTTACATTGCCGGCGCTTGCATCACCTTCTTTTCCGGTAAAAAACGGGCAGGGGAATTGGCGCTTGGAACCGAAAAAAAAGCGGCTTTTCCCGAAGTAACGGTGTAAGGTCTGTAAGATAAAAGCCTCTTGACGATTAGCCTTTTTAAATTTTTAGTAAACGGGGCTGTCCAAAAACTGAAAGCCTATCAGCTATGCTGATGGCGATGTCCAAAAAGTAACCAACTTTTGAGACATCCCCGTTTTTTTGAGGAATTTTTTGGCAAAATTTCACGTATTTTATTCACCGAATTTATTAAAATAACCTTGAATAAAAATGATCGGTGTCCCCTTATCGCCGCTGCCGGAAGTAAGGTCGCACAGCGAACCGATTAGATCGGTTAATTGGCGAGGTGTTGTCCCTTGCGCTTCTTTTTGATCAATCTGGGATGAAAGGGCATTTTTCTTATGCTCGCTGATGTAGTTAATCATTGCTTTATACTGTTCTTTATCGGATAAATCCTTAAAGTTGTTGTCCGCAAGGTATTTCAGTTTTACCTCATGCGGCGTGCCGGATAATCCTGCAGTAAAGCTGGGCGAGACGACAGGATCGGCAAGCTCCCAAATCTTCCCGACGGGATCTTTAAAAGCCCCGTCTCCGTATACCATCACCTCAACCGTTTTCCCGGTTTTTTCTTTAAGCATGAGTTGAATTTTTTCTACCAGTGCTTGGCAATCATTCGGGAAGAGCTTGATGGAATCCTCCGTTGCCTTATTCGAACCGAGCAGACCATATTCGCTGTTATATCCGCTACCGTTGATCGGGTGGGAAAGCACATCGTCAAGGCCATACACGCAAATTGCTCCGTGTTCTTTTAACCGTCGTTTTGTATTTTCCCGTGTATGGATATCGCAAGCGAGCACATATTTTGTTGCGGAAAGCACTGCACACGGATCATTTGCTAATAGAATAGAAGATTGTGCATTGTATTTTTTGATGATTGAGTTATAAAAAGAAATGTAATCGATGCCGGTAAACGGGTGTTTGTATGCCCCGAAGCGCTGTGTAAATTCTTCACCCGTAAACGTATCTTGCCACGGATTTACCGCTTCCGCTTTACCCGTATCAGGATCCATCAGTCGGTTGCCCACCTCGTCGGA
>CAUVKE010000125.1:0-4767 GCA_963552415.1 uncultured Treponema sp. | reverse complement strand
TACGCCTCTTATAGACGAAAAATCATATTATATTCAGGACCCTTTACTCGGAAAGAAAATCGATATTTCAGGATAATTGCTATGCTTATCGCTTCTTTAATACTGCTCTGTATTAATATTATTTTAATGATTATTTTTTACCGGAAAACATCACGTAACTTTTCGCAAAATGCATACCGCGACCGTATTCGAGAAGAAGTAAACCGACTCATTATCGATATTGAACATGAATCTGATCATGCCGTAACGGTACTTGAAGATAAGATTCAACAAATAGAAAAACTGATCTCTGATACCGACAAACATATCGCGCTTGTTGAGCAAGAACACGAAAAATGGAGAACGCAAAAAGAATTTCTCGATAATTATCAGGTTTCAAGGCGACAAGAAGCTGATCCCGTAAGCGATACCCAAAAAAATGCTGTAATAATTTATAAGAAACCTCTTGGTACTCCGCCCGAAACTGCGGCAAGGCAAACCTCATTTTTAAATCCCCGAGAACAGGTTATCGAACTTGCACGTCAAGGTTTTTCTATTGATTTTATTGCCGAAAAAGTAGACCTCCCCCTCGGCGAAATTGCACTTATCCTCTCTATCGACGGGTAACGATGTGCTGTAAGCGATATACGTATTTTCAAAAGAAGAGAGTATTTAATTCCCCGATGTTTGTGTTAGAGATAGTTGATTAAAAGAGAAAAACCGGTGATACTGATACCCATGTTGTATTCTATATATTGTACCATTGAAATTGTCATGCTCGTTTTTGGTTTGATATGCTTTTTTGCCTTGTATTTTATTCCGGCAGGATACGGAAAGTTAATCGATAAAAAATGGGGCTTTAGTTTTAACAATAAAGCAGCATGGATGCTGATGGAGTGTCCCACCCTTATCGTTATGATTTCTTTACTATCCATACTCGACTATGCACACAAACCGGTACGGATAGCGCTTGTGTCTTTCTTCCTTGCGCACTACATTCAGCGCACGCTCATTTTCCCGATGCTGCTCAAAGGAAACAGTAAAATGCCGCTCAGCATAGTATCCATGGGGATGCTCTTTAATACGATCAATGCGTTTTTAATCGGTTTATGGATTTTTTATTTTTCTCCTGCGGAGATGTATAGCGTGCGCTGGTTTGCCGATCCCCGTTTTATCCTCGGCGCAATTTTATTTTGTGCCGGTATGTTTATCAATATACAATCCGATTCCTATATTCGTTCGCTGAGATCAAATGGAGACAGCAAGCACTACTATCCGTGTAAGGGGATGTACCGCTACGTTACCAGCGCAAACTACTTCGGTGAATTGGTGGAATGGCTCGGCTTCGCCGTTTTAACATGGTCATCCGCCGGTTTCCTGTTTTTATTTTGGACAGCTTGCAACTTGGTACCGCGCTCTCATGCCTTGTATAAAAAATATGCGCAAGACTTCCCCGACGAATTTGCCCGCTATAAACCCAAGCGCATCATCCCCTTTGTGTATTAGAGGAACCTGCTTCGTAGGCGGATATATCGCGGGTATCCTCTGCCGAATATGATTCCGTTTCATCACTCGTATGGTCGTCGTACCATACCTGCGCATAAAACGGAATGTGTTTTGCAAGCTCTCCGAAATTCCACGGCGGTACGCTGCAGCATTCCGGACACCAATGCCCTGTTTTAAGCACCAAATACGGAGTCGCCGAAAAATGATGACCATTATGGCACTGCCATTGCAGCGGACGGTACATATCGCCGCGAGTCATCGTTGTACTATTGCACTTGCCGCCCCGGAAAGCCGCTGCCTGCTGCATATCTTCAATATCAAGTTCATCCGGCTTCTTTGTTTCATCATAGCCGTGATTTAAAAGCATATTGTTTGCCGCAAGAAATGCTTCGTCTTTCAATGCCGCGTAATCTAACTCAGCGCCGGTTTCAGGGTTTTGATTTTTGCACAATAACGGAAATTTTTTCCAGCTGCGAGGGATTGCGTTATACGCCTCCAAAGATCCGAAAAAAGCATTCACTCTTTTTTTCAGGTTGTGCGTAACCCAAAAGACGGGTGCATTGTTTGTGTGCAGCAGCGGCTCAATCGCGAATCGCCGAACAAGGCGAGGAAACGGCTTCCCCAATTTAAAATACCACAATTTTTTTTCAAGCTTTGAAAAAAATGCTTCAAACCCCTCATGCTGAAAATCAAGATAGCGATTCAATATATGAGAATCGGCAAACCACATACAATGGAAATTACGGCTTGCATTCCATTCGGGGCGGAAAATTTCCTCGGCGCTCCGCCCCATCATTTTAAAACCGCGGTTAAGTGTTTCAAAACCGGTAACACGGGCATCCTTTCCGTTTCCGATATTGTATACCTTTTTCCAAAAATCAGACCTGAGCGTTCCGTTTGTATCTTTTTCAACGAGATTTTTCAAAAGCAAACCGGAAGTACGCGCCGTTGCCCATTCTATCGGCGTATTCCAGCACGTATGAAACATCAGCCCGTCATTCATGTTATTGAAAAGCACTTCGTCATATAAGATACCGCTTTGCCGGAGTGAAACCCAGCATAAAGGAGATTCAATAACCGCACGCTCGGCCTTTACTTTGCTTGCCGCGTACATATCAAACGCACTCGGCAGAAGCGGATCGCCGACTCGTCCCCACGGGTGTTTGAATGTTCTGTTACCGTATTCCGCAACAGTGCCTATGTAAACAAATTTTGTCTTTTCGATTTGTCCGTTTTCTACCACAGCATTAAGCAGGTTTTGAGTTCCCAGCCAATTTGTACGGAATGCTTCATCATGATTGTGGTCGGCAGCAGGAGGAATAATCGCTGCGCAGTGAAGCACATAGTCTGCATCTTTTACACCGGCAAGGCAGTCTTCGTAGTTTTGTATATCGCCGAACAACACTTCAATGGTTTCGTTTTTCTGAAGCTTTTTTGCCAGCTTTATATTCGCCTTTTTAGGCCGTAATAGAACACGGCACCGGAATGCTCCCGTTTGAGCAATCTGTTTTAATGCTCCGGATCCCATCGTTCCGGACACACCGGTAATAAAAACAATTTTCATATATTTCTCCGCAATCGCAGATATGCAACAATAAATGCGACAGTAGTTAAACTCCAAGATGCAGGAAACGCCCATACGATTACTTCAATCGAAGGATAGTATGGTACGACACACCATATCCACAGTATTCGAAAAACACAGATTCCAAGCAGCGTAATAATCATCGGCTTCAACGTTTCACCGATTCCGTACATTGCTGCAGAAAAAAGCTCCGCGAATACGAATACCGTATAAAAGGGCGCAATCAAGTGCATCAGCCGCTCCATAGTGGTAAGAACACCGTAATCTTCGGCGCCGATAAAAAGCGTTCCCAACGGTACGCTCCAAAAATACAGGATTGCACTTAATATCCCGATGACCGTTACCCCTATCAATAACCCTGTACGGATCCCGGTATTTACCCTATCGTATTTTTTCGCCCCGTAGTTTTGTGCGACAAACGTAGAAACAGCGGTTGTCATTGCTTCAATCGAAATCCAAATCAGAAAATCCAATTTCCCGCATAACGCCCATGCAGCAATATGTTCCGTACCGGTACCGTTTATCCGCGCTTGAATGATCATATTAGCTATCGGGAAAAGTATTGATTGCAATCCTATCGGGATACCCAGTTTTGCAATAGCCGCAGCCGCAGAGCCATACAATTTCAGCTGTGAAATATTCAGCGGGCATAAGCTGCTTTTTTTTGAAAGAGTAACGAAAAGAATTACTGCGCTGCATAATTGTGCAAGCACGGTTGCGAAAGCCGCCCCGCCGATCCCCCATTTGAACACACCGACAAACAGAATATCAAGTACAATATTTATTCCGCTTGAAATCGTCAATGCATAAAAGGGCGTTTGCGCATTCCCCATTGCCCGTAAAATTCCCGCAGCAATATTATAAAAAAGCGAGATCAGCATACCGCCGAAGTATATCCGGACATAGAGCAATGTTGCATCAAAAATATCGGCGGGAACGTCCATCATTACCAGCAGCGCGGGAGATAATAACACTCCGGTAACCGATAAAAGCGCTCCGGTAATGAGCGTAAGCATCAGCGCCGTGTGTATTGTTTTTGACAGCTCGCCGTATTTTTTTGCTCCATAGAGCTGTGAAATTAAAATTGAGGAGCCTGCCGATAATCCGCTGAACAGATTAACCGGTAATTTTAACAAGCTGAAAACGGAATCGATTGCTGCAAGACCTTCTTTACCGGTAAAACGTCCGATAATCACCGCATCGGCTGTTGTATATAAATGCTGAAAAAAATTCCCCACCAAAATCGGTACGGTAAATATAATCAGTGTTTTCCAGATAATTCCTTCCGTCAGATCACTATTTCTTTGTCCAACTATCATTTTATTTCCTTCAAAAAAATATAATGGCCAACAGACCGGTTAAAATAGACCTAACGAGGCAGGCATGAAATACGGGAAACAACAAGAAGTTTAATATTATAAAAAGAATGAGACTAGGCGGATTCGAACCGCCGGCCTTCAGATCCGGAATCTGACGCTCTATCCAGCTGAGCTATAGTCCCAAAGGCTGTTTTATACTACACAAGACGGTATCGGGTGTCAATAGGGATTCTATAAAAATAAGTTTTCAGTTTTTTAGACTGAATAATAATCTTGCTGATTATCATTCCGGTGATTCGATATTATTTGATACAAAATACCCGCTTATTGTGTTTTTCAACAAAAACTGGTATCGTGGAAAATACGAAAGTGCCTCAT
>CAUVKE010000124.1:0-4777 GCA_963552415.1 uncultured Treponema sp. | reverse complement strand
AATGAAAACATCTGATTTTTGTGCAAGAATCCGTGCCTTTGAAAGGGTGCTTTGTAGTATGATTTGATAATCGTATTTTCGGCAATCGTATACTGCATAACCAAACCGTGTTTTTGACGGTCTTCGGGAACCAATCCCATACCCGATTCATTGCGTTCGCGGATAGAGGTCTTTGTGATATCCTTACCGCTCAGCAGGACGGCTCCTTCCGCGATCGGCATTAAACCGGAAAGCGCATGAACGAGCTCACTTTGTCCGTTTCCGTCTACACCTGCGATCCCGACAATTTCTCCTTTGCATACTTGCAGTGAAAAGTCATTAACGGCAGGTACTTTTTTTGCACCGATAACTTTGAGGTGTTGTATATCGAGTACGACTTCGCCGGGTTGTGCAGGAGCTTTTTGCACCTTAAATTCAACCGGTCGTCCGACCATCTTTGCCGCCATCTCATTCTTGGAAGTAGTGGCAACATCTATCACGTCAATGAATTTTCCTCTCCGTATGATGGTGCAACGGTCTGCGACGTCTTTAATTTCCTGTAATTTATGAGTGATGAGGATAATGGATTTCCCTTCTTTTACCAGATTCCTCATTATTTGGATGAGTTCTTCGATTTCCTGCGGTGTTAAAACGGCGGTCGGTTCATCAAAAATGAGCACTTCCGCATCACGGTACAACATTTTTAAAATCTCTACGCGCTGCTGCATACCGACTGTTATATCCATAATGCGTGCATTCGGATCGATTTGTAATCCATAGCGAGTGCTTAAATCTTTTATTTTTGTCTCGGCCTTATGCAGGTCAAGAAAAAAACCGCCTTCTTTTCCGAGGATAATATTTTCGGTAACGGTAAAGTTATGTACAAGCTGAAAATGCTGGTGTACCATACCGATACCGAGTTCATTAGCATCATTCGGATTATTGATAACGGCGTGTTTACCGTTTACGAGGATTTCTCCCGCATCGGGGTGATATAAACCGAATAAGATACTCATAAGAGTAGATTTACCTGCGCCGTTTTCTCCAAGAATTGCATGGATTTCCCCTTTTTTTACCTGTAATGTTATATCATCATTTGCAACAATACCGGGGAATTCTTTGCGGATATGGCGCATTTCGATAGCATATTGTTCAGACAGATCAGGCCTTCCTTTATTTACACTGTAAACTTTTATCTAATTAATATTAAAGAAAAATCCGAGGTGTATACATTCATATATCCTCGGATTTGTAAAAACGCTTATCGATTAACGGAACAAGTCGCCCTGCTTGTCGGCAACGACGATTGCTCCCGATTTGATCTGCTGATAAATTTCATCTACTTTCTTTTGTACATCATCGGAAAGGTTGGGGTTTTCAGCAGGAATACCGACCGCATCTTCTTTTGCAGTCAAAACAAGTGTGATTCCGCCCTGGAATTTTCCGTCCAGTTCATCTTTGATCATATCATAGGATGCACGGTCGACATACTTCATTGCAGAGGTCAGGATGATCGATTTTCCATCGGGGAGTAAGCCTTCGTTATACTGATTAACGTCAACGCCGACCACCCATGCGTCTTTTCCAACCTGACGGCGTGCTTTCGCTTCGTTGATAACGCCAACGCCAACGCCGCCCGCCGCTGCATGGATACAGGTAACGCCGCGGTCAAACATAGATGCCGCAATCTGCTGTCCCGCTGCAATATCGCTGAATGTTCCCTGATATACGAAGTCTTCCGGATGCATTTCGATGTTCGTTCCAAGATTTTCATTGGCATATTTGATACCCTGCTGCCATCCCCAGTTAAACTTCTGGACAGCCGGAATTTCCATACCGCCGATAAATCCGAAACGACCTTCCTTTAACTGGAGCGCTGCGGCAAGACCGGCTGCGAATCCTGCTTCTTGTTCGGCAAAAAGAATACCGATGGTGTTCGGACCGTTCTGAGCGTCATGCGAATCGGCAGGGTGAGCGTTACCGTCGATGATGACGAGCTTTGCATCAGGATATTTCGTCTGAGCCTTGAAAATTGCGGTTTCAAATTTGAAGCCGGGGCAAACGATGAATTTATACCCTGAATCATAAAGGTTGGAAATTTCTTTTACATAGTCCGCTTCGGTTGTTCCGACCGGCTTTAAGTATTTAATCTCAACTCCGAGCTCTTTTTCTGCGCGGATAATACCTTCCCATGTTCCCTGATTAAATGATTTATCATCAATCGTTCCCGCGTCGGTAACCATACCGACTTTCATAGCTTTCTTTGCCGTATTTTCACTCTTTGTACATGAGCAAATGACAAACGCACTGAATACCAGTATGGCTGTTCCCAGTACTGTCTTTAAGCTTATTTTTCGCATATTTGCGCCTCCTCAAATAAGTTAGATCAGTATACTTCAATAAAAATACCGTGTCAAATCGTTAATATATACTTAAAGGCATTTGCAAAAAAACATAGGAGTTTGCTGTTCGGCAAAACATCGCCGTTGCATGAAATCACCGCCATGTATGGCGATACACTGCGAAGAATCAACACCCCCGACGCAAAGCATCGAGGTATTAAACCCTCCGCACGAATAACCGAGTTCAAGTAGGGAACCACTGATTAATTCGAATGCGAAATAATCAGTGGTTCAACTAGGCGCCGTTACTTCTTTGGGCATCTCTAAAAACTCGGTTAGATTTTTAGAGCTGCCCGACGAGTTTTAATTTAAGTCTTTATATCATAATGACTTAAATTAAAACGTCGCAAATTAAAATCAAGGAAAACCTCTAAAAACTGAGGTTTTTAGAGGTTCCCCTTTAAAAATGCGTTTACCTGCTTTTGGCATTCGGCAATAACTTTATCGATACCAGCCGCTTTCAGCTGCTTGATCATATCTTTCAACGCAGCATCGGGGTCGCGTGCACCGGTCAGCAATTCCGCTTTGTTGCTTTCATATACCTGACGGCAGTTGGCAAGTTCGGTTTCAAAGCCGGAAGTGTCGAGCTGGAAGCCGAGCATGACCGATGGGCTCGCGCTATCGTTCAGTTTTTTCACTTCCGCCCACTGATCAACGGTGTCGGAGGCTAACAGAGAAACGTTAAAGAACGTCGCCTGCGTATAGCCTGCCATCGTCCAATCGTTATTGATCTTTTCTATGCGCTTGCTGCCGTTTACATCAACATATTTAAAGTTCACTCCTTCTTCGCCGAAAAAGAACATATCGCGCAATTTCGTATCGGTGTTAATCAGCTGCAAAAGAGCAATCGCTTTATCGGGATGCTTACTGTTGACGGAGACGCTGTTGATGGAACCCTGTACGGTATTGTTCATCAGCAGAGTCGGGCAGAACTGAGAGACGACCGCTTCGCAGTTGCGCTGCGGGCCCCATATCGTTTTTGCTGCTAACGGCCAGCCCCATGCGATACCGCAAATGGTTCCGGGAGCAGGCACTTCGCGGGCGGTAAATGAATCCTTGTTGATAATACCGTTCTGATACATCTTACGGATAACGGCTAACTGATCGCGGATATCCTTCGCTTCAAAAAGGTTCTGCACTTTGCCGGATTTATCGTCGTAACGGACACCGACCCCAATTGATCCGAGTCCGATATTGTCATAGAGCGAGAATATCTGATAAACGCCGGCATTGTACAGCGGGAAGCTCGGTTTCTTTTCGCCCTGTGTGATTTTTTCAAGCGCCGGATAGGCGTCTGCCAATGAATTGATTTTTTCGTAATCGGTGATGCCGTACTTATCGAGCATTGCCTTATCCCATACGAAATATTGCGTCATCGAAGAATCTTTGTAAGTAGGAACGCCGTAGAGTTTCCCGTTCACCGTACAGGCTTTAAAATAGGCTGTGGGGATGAGCTTTTTCAGCGCAGGAGCCTTATCGACATATTGGCGAATATCCATCAAAGCGCCGATGGTAATGTCGTTTAAGAAGGTTCCGTCATTTCCGAAAATAATATCAAACGGTTCATTCGATGTGATAATGATGTTACGGCGGGTATCCCAATCGCCCCAGCCGATTACTTCAACATCAACCTTTGCACCGATTTTCGGTTCGATGTATGCGTTTACCTTTTGAACCCATGCGTTATAGTTCTTGGGCATACCGCTTCCGACGGTTACCCACTTTAACGTAGGCGTTCCGCCTGCACTGGCATTATCTTGCCCTCCCCCTGCGAACAGCGCCGATACGGCCGCTGCCGCACATAAAATAGCCGTAAACAATTTTTTTTGCATATTATTCCTCCTATGCAAACGATGGAGCGCCTGCTCATTCCGAAGTCGGATTAACCGGTACTCACTTTTATATACCGAACATTGTTTATCAATGTTCACCAAAGGGATAATTCCCGTCATGGCCATACTTTGTATCTATACCTAGCCTTTCACTGCTCCGATCGTTAAACCGGAAATAAAGTATTTTTGAAAAAACGGATAGGCGCATGCAATCGGTATAATGACGATAACCGCAATCGCCATCCGCACACCGTTCGTCGGCATATTCGCAATGTACTGCTGCAGCGACAAGCCCGCCGTCGGATTATTCGCAAGATAGTCGATATCGGCTTGCAGTTTCATCAGCATCGTCTGGAGCGGGATCAGTTTTGGATTGCTGATATAGAGCGAGGCCTGATACCAGTCGTTCCAGTACCCGAAGCTGGAAAAAAGCGCCATCGTTGCAATGACCGGCGCGGAAAGCGGCAGTACGATTTTTCCGTAAATGCGGAGCTGGCTTGCGCCGTCAATACGCGCCGATTCGATAACCGATTCGGGAATCGTCGATTTAAAAAAAGAACGGCA
>CAUVKE010000123.1:0-4814 GCA_963552415.1 uncultured Treponema sp. | reverse complement strand
TCACGGATTTATCAAAAATATTCCATACGAGCTGGAAGAAGCCGCTACGATAGACGGCTGCCCTTATGCGCTGATTTTCTTTAAAATCGTTTTCCCGCTTTTGCAGCCCATCATCATCACCGTGCTCATTTTGAACGGAATCTGGATATGGAATGATTATCTGCTGCCGCTGCTGGTACTCAGCTCGAACGGCGCGGTACAAACGCTTCCGCTGGCAATTACGGTTTTTGCCGGATCGTATCTCAAGCAATGGGATTTGATTTTAACATCAACACTGATAGCGATGTTGCCGATTATTATCCTCTATCTTTTCGCCCAGCGGTATATCATTAAAGGAATGGTAGACGGATCGATAAAATAGCGGAATATCGCACACCCCATTACTTTCGACGGTATCTTACTGTTCGTTTCTTTTTGCAGGTGTGTAAACTCATCAAGGAGGAGTATAATGATGAAAAAATTACTAATGTTTTGTTCTTTATTGCTCTGCTGTATCGCAGTGCTTTTTGCCGAAGAAATCGCAGAAGAGATTATCAAAGGTAAGCCTTCTACGGTAAAAATTGAAACAATCGGGACGCGGGCAAAGATGGAAATCCAACGAAACGGCACGACGATGGCGGAACTGTTAGTTGACCAATATTCCGTACAAAAAGAAAACGATCACCGTACCTTTTTGGAAATTAAAGCGCCGGCAAATGTAAAAGGAACGCGTTTTTTGATGGTCGCAAAAGACGGCATTACCGATCAGCGGATTTATCTGCCGTCGCTCGGTAAAGTGCGCCGGATTACCGGCGAGTCGGAAGGTACCGAAAGTTTCCTTGGCACCGACTTTTCATATAACGATATATCGTATTTGCAACGGGATAGCAGTTTGGACACATACAAAATGCTGCGTGAAGAAGAATACGGCGGAGCTTTGTGTTATGTTATCGAGGGCGTTCCTAAGGATACGAAATCCGAGTATTCCAAAACCAATACGTGGGTAGAAAAAGATTCCAAGCATTTGGTAAAAATTGCCTTTTATGACCGGAAAAACGTATTGGTAAAAATAATGGAAATGAGCAATTACGAGGCAACCCAAGGCGTGGATACCCCGCGGATTACTAAAATGACAACCATTGCAACAAATACGGCAACGACCATCAATATTATAAAGATGCAATATAATATGAATATACCCGATAAGATTTTTACCCCGCGCTATTTGGAGCAAGGCCGTTAAACCAACAGGCCTGATGCAGACCGTTACCGGAGAAACGGCGGGTATTAACCTTTCCACACGAATGAAAGCAGAACGGTTTTTAACCGATTCGGATAGACCTACAAGAGGAGGCGAATACAATGATTATAGGTATGATTAAGGACGCAGCTCGTTACGAAGTGTTGAGCGGCCGGATAGCAGAGGCTCTTAAATGGCTGCAAACTGTTGATGCGGACGTACTGCAAGAAGGAAAAAATTCCATTCGCGGCGAAGATATTTTTTGCAGTGTCCATTTCTATGACACTACCGGAGCGGATTCCCGCCCATGGGAAGGGCATCGCAAATATATTGACATCCACTTCATTATAAAAGGTGAAGAGATTATCGGCATTTCTCCCATCGATGCAATGCGGATAAAAAAAGACTATGACGCTCAAACCGACTTTATTGAATTTGAAGGCGCCGCCCAGCAGCATATACTTTTGAAAGAAAGAATGTTCCTTATCGCCTTTCCCGAAGATATTCACAAAACTGCACTGCAGGTTGTACAGGGTAAGGCCTGTGCAGTCAAAAAAGGAATTATTAAAGTTCTGTTGGATACACCTCAGCAATAGATCAGTATCTATCAAAACTCTGTGAGATTTTTAGAATGCTTTGGTAGGGGTGGTTGAAGCTCTCATTACATACTCGCCGGAGCATAAACACCGTATAAAAAAATAACCGGTATGCCTATTGGCTATACCGGTTCATCAGATGCGTATCAGTGTAACTGTTATTCAATTACCGCGACGATATCGCCTGCTTTTAAAATCAAGTATTCTTCGCCATCGATCTTAATCTGTGTTCCTGCATATTTATCGTGCATAACCTTTTGACCAACCGACACCTTAATTTTTTCTTTATCATCGCCAACAGCAACGACAACTGCCGTCTGTGTTTTTTCCTGTGCGGTATCGGGAATAATAATTCCGCTTGCGGTTTTAGTTTCTACCTTATCGACCTTTACTAAAACACGGTCTGCTAATGGCCGTACTTTCATGTAAGAACCTCCTATCATAGTGTACTTTTCGGTAGTAAAAAATATGCCCCGCTGACATCCGGGGCATTTTAACCGAATATAGCTGTGTCAATTTAACTCAGTTTTAATGTTATTCATACTGAGTGTGTCATTCCAGCCATATAAGGTTATGTTAAATATACAAACAAAGATATAAAAAGGCAAGGTTTTTTCCGTTTTTTATGATTCCATACCTAAAATGTCTGTAATACGATGTTTTTACGGCTTTTTTCTTTTTCACCGTGCCGTATTTTATCTTGAAAAAAGTTGGCATGCCGTTTGCTTTAATAATTAACGTACAAGGTTTAAGTAAGGTGATCATCAGAAAGCCTCATTAACCGGTGAATTTCCGCTGCATTGCTCCGGAACATTCTACAAAAGTTTTTATGGGAGATGACTTATGGAAAGAATACAACAGACACGTACAGATAATAATATCTTTGCAACCTATTTAAGAGAGATAAACAAGATACCGTTATTGTCGGTAGAAGACGAAGTAAAATATGCAAAAGCCGCTGCCGCCGGTGATGAAAAGGCAAAAAAAATACTGATTGAATCAAACTTGCGCTTTGTAGTTAATGTTGCAAAAAAATACCAGAATAAGAATATCCCTATTATGGATTTGATCAGCGAGGGCAATATCGGATTGATGAATGCTGCCGATCGCTTTGATCCCGAGAAGGGATATAAGTTCATTTCGTATGCGGTATGGTGGATTCGCCAAGCGATTTTGAAAGCCATCTGCGAAAAATCCCGCATGATTCGACTTCCGTTGAATCGGGCAAACGAATTGGTTCAGATTGAGAAGGCTCGTAAGCTTACAGAAAAAAACGGAACCATACCGGAAGATAAAGAGTTGGCCGCTATCGCACAAGATCTCCGCATCGAGCCTGAAATGGTACAGACAATCATGAATGCTGCTCGCGACCCCGTTTCTTTGGATGCGCCGATATTCAATGATAACAGCGCTGCCTGCACTGGGGACTTTATCGAAGATACCCGTTATATGCAGCCTGAAAGCTATGCGCTCGATATCGATTTACGCGAAAATATCGATACATTGCTTGCCTCCTTGACTGAGCGGGAGGCAGAAATTCTCCGGTACCGCTTCGGTTTAAACGGATACGAGCAGCTTTCCTTAAAAGAAGTAGGGATGCGCTTTAATTTAACCAAAGAACGCATCCGCCAAATCGAAAAGAAAGCGCTCGAACGTTTACAGGCGATAGGACATCAGCACGAACTCGAAAGTTTCGTCGCGTAATTGCTACGCCGCAGATGCGCCGTATATTTTCAAAAGCTACGCATGGGCGGGAATTCGATATTCAGTGTAGCGGACGTTTTTCTTTTCTACGGCATCGCGCAGCGAACGTTCGACTTTTGAAAGTGCGGCGTTGCCGGTTTTTACTTCGACAAACAGCACTTCATCAACTGTTCCCGCAGAAAGCCCCGGAAAGGCGACAAAGTCTACCGGTTTTCCGACAAACCGAATTTCAGTCGGATCGGCAGGGAAGCCGGGAAAGAACGCTGCAAATTGTTCGGAGAGCTGTCCGTTTAGAACTGCTCGCGACCGTTTAACGGCATCTTCGCGGGCGATTTTTATCTCTTTAGCGAAGTGCTTACTTGCGGTAAGTCGCCCTATTTTTGCTCCGAGGAAGAAAGCAACGATAATGAATGAGATACTTGCGATCGCCAAAATGAGTAGCAAGAGCTTTAGTTCTACCGTACCAAACATAATTTTCCCCCTCAAAAAAATTTCTTAGCAGTGTAATATGCCGTACACTATTCACTGTGAATATCGGTTATCTGTTATATTCCTAAAGGATTTTATAAAGTATTCCGATACAAAAATGTACCTTTTTATAAAGTTGGGGTGTAGTTATGTGTCGTATAGGTTCTGTACTCTGTTGTTGCTTTTTTTTATCATTAGTCGTTTCTTGTGCATCAGCTACAACAAAAGAGGGTATCGCATCACCGGTAAGGAGATCGAGTGGAGTTCTTGAACAAGAATACGCAGAACAATCCCCTCAGGCAGCGGAATTAGGCAACAAGATTACCGAAAGATCATCGGAGGAGCAAACGCTTGCATGGCTGCTTCCCGAGCTTACACAGGCTGTTGAAAACTACGATATACATAAGGCGCTTGCATTATTCAATGCTATTTATGAATCGTACAACGGGCAGGAAAATCATGCTATTCTCATCGAGGCCCGCAAGCGGATAGAACCGTTATTGGAGGCTATTTCTATCGAAGCAGGCAACAACCCCGCGCCTGTGAATGCCGGTTCTCCGTTCACACAGCCGTTTACAGCACGTGTTGTCATTACCGCACCAGACAAACAGTTCCCGCTTGACAATTATCCTGTTACGGTGATGTATCCATCCGCCGGTACGGGCAGCACTTTAAAAAGAGAGCTTGTAAGGACAGATTCCGATGGTTTTTTATACTTTACACCGCCCACCCCCAATCGAGCATGTGATGGGAAACTTTTATTTTGTCTTTATCCGGTAAGAGCGGATACCGCTTTAATTAATGGTGCAGACGATAATCTATCCGTT
>CAUVKE010000122.1:0-4815 GCA_963552415.1 uncultured Treponema sp. | reverse complement strand
AAAAATAAGCTGATTTTATCTATAGTAATAAGTATCGGGATAACGCTTATACCGATATTCGTAATTATCACAGTGTATAACTACAAAACCGTCCAGACACATACTCTTGAATCTGCCCGTGTTTTGTCGGAAAAATATGCCGCTATTGCAACATCAACGCTGAAAACAACTTTGGATACTGCCTATCTCACCAGATCCGCTCTTGTATCGCTTCAAACCGCAGAACCGCGAACACGGCGCACGGTTTTACGTAATCTTATAGAAAACTGCCTAAAAGAAAGTTCCGTTTTTTTCAGTATGTGGGTATGTTATGAGCCTAATCAATTTGATGGACTTGATGCGGAGTATGCCGGCACTCGCTTTCATGATGAAACGGGTCGCGTTGTAATGTATTTTGATAAAGATCCTGCAACACAGGTTGTAACGGAAGATATGTTGACCGATTATACGGTTGAAGATTGGTACCTTAATTCGTTATCATCGGGAAAAGATCGGCAGTTTGAACCGTATTTCAGTTTAGCAAGTACGGGTGAAAATATCTTAGTTACTACTTTTACTGTTCCGCTTAAAAATGACGATCATAAAACAGTAGGCGTATTCGGTATTGATTTGATGCTGACGAGCCTTGCGGAAGAATTGGAGAATTTAAAATTATATGAAACCGGTTACGGTAGTTTAATCTCTTCAAGCGGTATTATTGTAACTCATAAAGACAAGAAGCTTATCGGAACGGTAAAAAATAATTTTGAAACCATTATACGTAATAATAACCGTTCGTCGCTCGGTTCGGATCTGAAAATTAATTTTTTTGAAAATTCTGAAGACGGTAAGAAAGTATTTGAAATTATAACACCTATTATAATCAATCAAGATTTTGAACCATGGTATTTATTATGCACGGTACCTCAGTCAGAAGTATATAAAGAAATAAATAGAGTAACGCTCATTATTACTATCGCTTTGATATTTTCTATCATGCTTATTATCGGGATACTTTCACTCATTGTTACAAAAAAATTACGGTCGCTTTCTCTTGTTACCGCCGCGTTACGGCAGGTTATTGCGGACGGAAAAGAAGACTTAACCGTGCGTCTGCCGGTTAGCGGTAATGATGAGATAACCGAAATAGCCGTGTCCTTTAATGAAACAATTGCTAAAATCGGTACGGCAATACGGACAGTCGGAGAAAATAGCGATATGATGGAAAAAATAGGCAACGAACTTGCTTCCAATATGACCGAAACCGCAAGTGCAATGCATCAGATCGGTGCAAACATTGACGGGGTAAAACAACAGGCGATAACACAAGCTGCAAGCGTGACCGAAACGGCTTCCGTTATTGAGAAAATAGTCCGTACGATTAAACAGTTAAGCGCCAGCATTGAAACGCAAACGGAAAGCGTTGCGCAATCTTCTTCTTCGATAGAACGGATAGTTGCAAATATCGCTGCCACCGGACAAACGCTTGCTAAAACCGACGGGATGATAAAAGAGCTTACAGCGGCGACAGGAGACGGCAAGGCAACGCTTGTTACCTCTAATACCGTAACACAGAAGATTGCCGAAGAATCAGGGTCGCTGATGGAAGCCTCCAACGTTATTCAACATATTGCAAGTCAAACAAACCTGCTTGCGATGAACGCCGCGATTGAAGCCGCTCATGCAGGCGAAGCGGGAAAAGGTTTTGCCGTTGTCGCCGACGAAATCCGCAAGCTTTCGGAAGACTCTGCAATGCAAGGAAAGACAATTACGGCGACGCTTAAATCTTTAACTGGAGAAATCGAAACGTTGTCCGCTTCATCCAAAATCGTAGAAGAAAAATTCAACTTAATTTTTGGGTTGGCGGAACAAGTAAAATCGATGAGCGAACTTTTAACAGCGGCAATGAGCGAGCAGGAACACGGCAGCAAAGAAATTCTATCAGCTATTAAAAATATCAATACCGCAACAACCGAAGTACAAACAGGATCTGAGGAAATGCTGAAAGGCGGAGAAGGAGCTGCTCACGAGATGCATACACTCGACGAATTGACCCGCATTATCACCGATAGCATGAACGAAATGGCCGCTGGCGCAGGGCAGATCAACAACGCCGTACAAGAAGTCAATGCGATGACACAGAAGAATAAACGGAGTATTGAAAATTTGGCCTTGGAAGTCTCTAAGTTCAAAACTAAGTAGGGAAGGGGAGACTCTTTTTCCGATAAAAGGTTTCTTCGGAAGAAGAACTTGCTGCGCAAGAAAACAGGGCGGCATGGCAGGAGTATCCGGTACTGTATTTTGATTTTAATACGGGACAATATGATACGCTTGGCAGTTTAATAAGCCGTATTGAGCTTTTTTTCTCTCCGCTTGAAGAAAATATGGTATAGCTCCGGCACAAGGCGATTTAGCGCAACGTTTTGAAGCAGTCATCACGCAAATATATGAGAAAACACACAAACAGGTCGTCATCCTTGTTGACGAATACGATAAACCCTTATTGCAAACGATAGGGGTTAATGAAGAACTCGAAACGAACTTCCAACTCGACATACAAACGCTCGCAACGTGATATGCTAATGCTAATGGGCATCTCTAAAAACTCGGTTAGATTTTTAGAGATGCCCGACGAGTATTTTTGATAAGTCTTTACATTGTTATGACTTATCAAAAAACATCGCAAAATAAATCTAAGGAAAACCTCTAAAAAACTGAAGTTTTTAGAGGTTCCCTAATGATTTTTCTTGCGGATTTTAATTTTGCGTGATACAATACAAAGAAACCTCTAAAAATATTAAGCCTAACGGCTTGTTCTGTAAAAGAATGGTTTATCATATCCGCTAAAGCGGATTGCGAATCAGTTTTTTAGAGATGCCCATATCTGCTTGGAGGCGATTGGCAGCAAATGTACACGATAGGCTTATGTAAAAATATTAATTCTTCATAGCACTATTCTCTTATTGTCAGTATTGCTATTTATTTTTGTCCTAATTACCAAACCTGTATAGCGGTATTGTTCGATAACTACGCTACAGTTTTGTGCTTGATTTCTGATTTTTACTTCAAAAATAGAGGTTTCCAACGGGAACCTCTTATACAAGGAGGTTGACAATGAAAAAGCGTTTTTCTTTAAGAAAAAGACTTGTTATTATTTTCGGTTTATTGGTTGCTCTTGCCTCAACTATGCAAGGCTTACTTGCCGTTAGAATTGCCCGTAAAGCGGTAACGGAAAAAGTTGAAACGCATCTTATCGATAAAGCAACCTATACGGCGGAACTTATCGATGCCAGAGTTACGGCTTTTTTTCAATTTTTTGAAGGCATTGCCCGTAGCCCCATATTGCGTGATCCTGCCGTTTCCTATCGGGAAAAGACCGCATTTTTAAAAAAAGAGGCAGCATTTAACGCTAGAATTCAAAAAATGGATTTATGCGATATAAAAGGAACACGATATACGGACGACGGACAAACGGTGGATGTCTCCGATAGAGATTTTTTCATGGCTGCTTCCAAAGGGAAAAATTTTGTTGCCGAACCGCTTACTTCCCGATCGGATGGAGCTTTTGTTATTGTATTTGCCGTTCCTATTTATGATGATAATCACGCTATCATTGGTGTTTTACTAGCATCAGTTGAAGCGTCAGCTCTTTCACATGATATAGAAGATATTGTTGTCGGCAAAACAGGGTATTGCTATATTCTCGGTCTTACGGGAACTATTATTGCGGCAAAAGACTTTGCCAGAGTAAAGGCGATGGAGAATGTAATAAAGATGGCTTCGGCCGATAAAAGCCTTGCCTCTCTTGCCGCCTTCGAAAAGATGGCAGTAGAAACAGATGATCCTTCCATCAGCTTTTATACCTATAAAGGAATACGTAAAATTGCATCTTATGCTACGATGAAGACAACGGATTGGACGGTTGTCATCAATGCTCCGCAAGAGGAATTTATGGGAACGGTAAATTCATTGCGCTTCTCGATGATTGGTTTCGAATTCGCAATTTTACTGGTTGCGTTTATCACCGTATATCTTGTTGCCCGTGCGATGGTAAAACCGATTCAAAAGGTTGTTTTCGCTCTGCGCAATATTGCACAGGGAGAAGGGGACTTAACCGTGCGTCTGCCGGTGCATGGTAATGATGAAATTACCGATATGGCTGAATACTTTAACGAAACAATCGAAAAGATCGGCGCCTCCATTCGGCAAGTGGGTATAAATAGCAGTGATATGGAAGAAATCGGCGCAGAGCTTGCTTCCAACATGACCGAAACTGCCAGCGCGGTAAATGAGATTAGCGCCAACATCGACGGGGTTAAGCAGCAGACAATGACCCAAGCAGCAAGCGTTACCGAAACGGCAGCAATCATCGAAGAAATTGTCCGCACGATTAAACAACTGAATAACCACATCGAAACGCAGGCGGCAAGTGTTGCTCAATCTTCTTCCTCCGTAGAAGAAATGGTGGCAAATATCACTTCTATTGGACAGACGCTCGGTAAAACCGATGATGTTATTGGTAATCTTGCTACGGCGACTGGGATGGGCAAAGAGACCGTTGCTGTGGCGAATACTATTACCCAAAAAATTGCTGAAGAATCCGGTTCTTTGATGGAGGCAAGTAGTGTTATTCAGCATATTGCCAGCCAGACAAACCTTTTGGCAATGAACGCCGCAATTGAGGCTGCCCACGCAGGGGAGGCTGGTAAGGGCTTTGCTGTCGTCGCTGATGAAATCCGCAAGCTTGCCGAAGAGTCGTCTGCTCAAGGAAAAACAATCACGACAACGCTTAAAGCGCTCGGTAATGAAATTAACACGCTTTCGTCAGCTTCTAAA
>CAUVKE010000121.1:0-4913 GCA_963552415.1 uncultured Treponema sp. | reverse complement strand
GGCCTTCCAGAATATGCTCCATGCCGACGCTGTATAAGATGCCGACATGATTGTCCTCTATAGAATAGTAGATTTGTTTTCCCACCCGCCGCGAACGCACTATTTTTGCTTGTCTGAGGATACGCAGTTGATGAGAAATTGCCGAAGCGGATATTTCAAGCACCTCCGCAATGTCGGCAACGCACAGCTCACCCGCCATTAACGCGGATACTATCTTGATACGGGTCGAATCGCCGAAGTTCTTAAAAAAATCACTCAATGCGGTCATCGTGTCCTCGTCGGGGATCTTTGAGCGTGCATGAGCTACGGCATCGGGGTTAAAATACTCCGCCGTTTCGTCACTCACCGGTTCTTCTTGGTTTTCCATTACGCTGCCTCCTTATGTATTTTGGTTATCACGCCTGCCCGCCTTGGTTATTCGCTTTCTCAAAACAGCACGGTGATTTTTTATCTGCAAATATATGAACAGATGTTCAACTGTTAATTTGATTATATGTGCAGATGAGAATGTTGTCAAGAGCCTTTTGAAAATATGCGAGGGATATGCGTTGTTACTGAAGCATGAGAAACAGCGGCAATGAGGAATGCTTTAATTACCGATAATATATAGACTTATTACGAAATAAGAATGTTTAATGTTAATACTGACTAATTCGCATTCGAATTAGTCAGTATTTCCCTAGGCTTTACCTACCAAACACATCCATTCCGCTTCCGCAGCGACGGCGTCACCGTTGTAAATTTTACCGGCCTGCTTAATCATCTGGGACGAAACGCGCAAGTTCTTTACCTCGATGCGCACCGTGTCCCCCGGGCGTACCTGCGCACGGAGCTTAACCTTGTCGATGGTTGCCAAAAAGAACAGCGCGCCTGTTTCAAACTTGCCCATGGAGCTGAGCGCAGCACCACCGGCTTGCGCCATTGTTTCAACCAACACCACACCGGGCACTACCGGATATTCGGGAAAATGTCCCTTAAAAAAGAACTCCTCCGGCTTAAAGGTATACCGGCTTTCGCTGCCCTCATCGTCGGCACGGATAATTTCGTCAACAAATAAAAACGGCTTCCGATGCGGCAGCAATGCTTCAATATCTTTTGTATTAGACATCGTTTTCTCCCTTTATTTTACTTTTTTGAATACTAACACGCCGTTGTGTCCGCCGAAGCCGAGTGAGCCGGATGCGGCGCAATCGACTGTGCAGGAAACGCCTTTTTGCGGCAGGTAATTCAGATCGCAGCCTGCTTCCAAATCAGGTTCTGTTAAGTTTACGGTGGGCGGGCAGAAACCTTCTTGGATGGCTTTCACACAAAAAATCGCCTCCAAAGCGCCGGCAGCTCCCAAACAGTGTCCAATCATCGACTTTGTTGAAGAGATTTTCAGATTATACGCATGTTGCCCGAACGCTTTTTTAATCATCGCGGTTTCAGAGGGGTCGTTGATTGGAGTAGATGTTCCATGTGCGTTATAATACTGCACATCTTCCGGTTTTACCCCTGCGTCTTCCAGAGCCTTCGTCATCGCCAAAGCTCCGTTGGTTCCGGAAGGGTCGGGGCTGGTCAGGTGATATGCGTCGGAAGAGCCGCCGTAACCTGCAAGCTCCGCGTATATCTTTGCGCCGCGCTTTTTTGCATGTTCATATTCTTCAAGGATGAGGATTCCGGCCCCTTCCCCCATTACAAAGCCGGAGCGTTTTTTATCAAAGGGGCAACACGCCTTGTGCGGTTCATCATTGTAATCCGACGCGAGGGTTTGCAGTACGCTGAACGCATTGATACCAAACCCTGTAATTGCAGCTTCGGTTCCGCCTGCAAGGCACATATCCATTCTCCCCGAGCGGATTAAATCGAGCGCATTGCCCAAAGCGTCGGTACTGGAAGCGCAGGCGGTGGTAATTGTCCACGAAACGCCGTGCAGGCCGAAGTACATACTGACATTGCCGGCCGCCTCGTTTGGAATGAGCAGCGGAATAGTGAGCGGCGGTATCCGTGAGTGCCCTGCTTCAAAGTATTTTTTGAATGAACTTTCGTGGATTTCAAAACCGCCGATGCCGTTTCCGATCATCACGCCGGTACGGCCGCCTTCTATCGTCTCTTTAGAAAGTCCTGCATCCGCTACTGCCTGCACTGCGGCCGCCACTGCAAATTGCGAAAAGCGCGCCATTTTACGGGCATCCTTTTTATCCATGAATGCGGTAGGCTCAAACGTTTTACATTCAGCCGCAATTTTTACCCGATCATCTCCGGGGTCATAGTTGACGGTGATTTTATCGATTCCACAGCGGCCTGCTTTTATTCCTTCCCACGTTTCCGCAACCGTATTTCCTAAAGCGGATACGGCGCCAAGCCCAGTAATTACAACTCTTCTCATTCTTTTCTCCCATAAAAAGTCAAGAAGAAAGTATCAACTTTCGATTGACTTTTTACGCACGTTCGCAACGAAGTGAGAACGTGCAGATGATCTACAAGTTTGCGCTTAAGCAAACTTGGGTAAATAAAAGCCGTGCTATTTGTACGGCTTTTATTTTACACTCCTTCAATTAAGCGCCCATACCGCCGTCTACGCCGAGCACCTGCGCAGTGATATACACAGATAAATCCGATGCTAAAAAGATCGCCGCATTTGCAACATCAAGCGGCGTACCTCCGCGTTTTAGAGGAATGGCTGTTTCTATCCAATTTTTCCGCAAATCTTCCGGTAATGAGGATGTCATATCCGTTTCGATATAACCGGGCGTCAGCGCATTAACCCGCACCCCTCTACTGCCGATCTCCTTTGCAAGGCTTTTAGTCATACCGATTAAACCTGCCTTACTTGCCGCATAATTGACTTGACCGCCTTGTCCGTGCAGACCGACGATACTGGCCATATTGATAATGGAACCTTCCCGCTTCCGCAGCATATCGGAAGAGATAATTTGCGATGTTAAAAAAGCCCCCGTCAGATTGACGCGCAGCACGGCATCCCAGTCCTCCTGCGGCATTCGGAACGAAAGTCCATCCCGCGTAATCCCCGCATTGTTGACCAAAATCTGAAAGCCGCCCGATTGTTTGAGCGCCTCTTTTACCGTAGCGGTCAGCTCTTCGGCATTTCCGCAGTCGGCATATATCTCGTGGAATACGCTGTTGTGCTGCGCGGCAAATACCTCCATCTCCGCCTTTCCTTGCGAGGGCTTTGTGCAGAGACCCCACACCTCAGCTCCTTCCTCCAGAAACCGGCGGACTATCTCTTTTCCGATTCCCCGTGAGGAACCCGTTACCAATGCTTTTTTTCCTTGTAATAACATATAAACCTCTTATGTGCGGCTGCCGTCTATCACAGCCGATAATTGTTCAGCGGTACCGCTGGGGTGGCAGTTTCCTGCGCAGCCGCTGTCCCGCCACAGATTGCAAAGCGTCATGCCCGGCCCTATTTCCAACAGCGGACGTTCCGCCGTTCCGATTAACGATGCGATTTCCCGCTCTTCCTCAAGCCAGCGCACAGGATGCGTTAAGTGCAACACGGCATTTTTTTTCGCTTCTTCGCCGGTTAAAAGCTGTTTCCCGGTAACGTTTGAAAAAATCGGAATAACGGGATCATTGAATGGAACATCTTGCAGCACAGCGGAAAATTCTTCGGCGGCTCCGCGCATCAGCGGCGAATGAAACGGCCCCGCGACCGCAAGCCGGATAAAGCGTTTCGCTCCCGCTTCCTTGCAAAGTTTTTCCGCGACATCAAGCCCTTCGGCTGTTCCCGATACAACGGTCTGCATCGGGCTGTTCAAATTCGCTGCAAAGACAATCCCCGTTGCAGGATCGGAATACGGTTTTAAAACTTCGACAATCCGCTCGGGATCGAGTTTGAGTACCGCCGCCATACCGCATCCGTTGCCGGTTGCCTTACTTTGCGCGTCGAGTTTTTCGCAGTATTTTTGCATGATTTTTCCGCGCAAGGTTACCAGTTTTGTCATCGTTACAAGGTCTAAGACCTTTGCAGCGTACAATGCTGAAAATTCACCTAAGCTGAACCCTGCTGCTGCGGTCGGCGCAATACCGTGTTCCTGCAAGACTGTAATAATCGCAGCCTGCATCGCAGTAATTGCAATCTGACTTCGGTCGCTGCGTGCCAGTTCTTCCGGTTCCGTATTCCACAAGAAAGACGCGATATCCTCTCCCGAAGCGCTGCTCATTTCATCGATGACGGCGCGGGCTGACGGGTATTCTTTACAGATATCCTCTGCCATGCCCTTAAACTGAGAGCCCTGTCCCGAAAATAAAAAAACGTATTCCATCATTTTCCTTCCATAATAATGATCTTCAAAGAGCATTGCTGATTAAATGCGCTCCTCGCTTTAATCAGCGCTTCCCTAGACATTAGAATCGGATGATAGCGCCGCCCCATGTCAGTCCTGCGCCGAAACCGGTAATCAGTATCGTCATACCTTCATGCAGCTTTCCCTGTTCCATCAACTCGGTAAGGGTGATGGGGATGGAAGCGGCTGAGGTGTTCCCGTAGTTTTCAAGATTACGGACAAATTTATCGAAGTCGATTTTAAGCCGTTTTGACGCAGCTTCCAGTATCCGCTCGTTCGCCTGATGGCATACGATTAAATCGAGATCGTCGGCTTTCAAGTGTTCCTTAGCAAGCAGCGTTTTCACCGTTTCGGTGATGTGGCTGACGGCGAAATCGTATACAGCCCTGCCGTTCATGTGTACATGGCGATCCGGGGCAATGTAGAGCTTATCCGCCCCGCTTCCATCAGTACCGAGTATGGTAGCGCCGATCCCCAGTCCGGAAGGCTCAAATGTGTTTTCAAGCAAGGCCGCGCCTGCCCCGTCGCCGAATAAAACACAGGTGGAACGGTCAGTCCAATCCATAATACGGCTGAGCACCTCCGCCCCGCACACAAGCGCAAACCGCCAATGGTGCCGCTCCA